>CAZYAH010000005.1:0-27365 GCA_964645595.1 uncultured Alicyclobacillaceae bacterium
CGATTCCTCGGAACGAATGGGAATGGCAGGCGCCAGAAGTCGGCGGCGGGGATCCTTGACGGAGTGCGGGTGGGATACGTGCCGCAGAACCCGGCGCAATACGTCAGCCAGGATTCCGTTTCTGCAGAGTTGACCTATCCGCTCCGCCTACAGAACGTACCTAAGGACGAGCGGGAGGAGAAGGTACAGCAATTGGCTGAGGCGTTTGCGCTCACCCACCTGCTCCAGCGACACCCGCGGGAGCTGTCGGGCGGCGAAACACTGCGCCTGGCGGTGGCCGCCGCGATGCTCGCAGAACCGGAACTGCTGTTGCTGGACGAGCCCACCCGCGGGTTGGACGCAGGTGTCAAGCGCCAATTTGGCGCCTGGCTGCGCGAGCGCGTGGAGACGGTGGTCATTGCCACGCACGACATGGAGTTTGTCGCCGAGTTCGCAGATGTGGTGCTGTTCTTTTACAACGGCAGGGTGGTGCTCAGCGGATCGCCGAAAGAAGTGTTCCGACAGGCGCTGTACTTCTCGCCGCCCATCTCCCGGGCGCTGCGCGGGCAGCAGCCGGAAGTACACTGCCTTGCCGAAGCTCTGAAAGCGGGGTGGGCGCAATGAAATTTCGCTGGTCGGCCGCACTCTCCTTGCTGCTGGCGGCTTTAGTGGTCGGTGTGGGGACTTGGCTGGCATGGCCGTGGTACGCGAGCGCCGTCGCGTGCCTTGCTCTCCTCGCCTTTTCGTTTCTCGAGTCGTACGAACTACAGGCCGTGAACCCGAAGTACCTCGCGTTGGTCGCGACGGTCTCTGCCCTCGCCGCCGTGGGGAGAGCGGTGATGCAGGGCATTCCCGGAGTTCAACCGGCCACCTTCTTTGTCATCATGACGGGTTACGTATTTGGGCCGGTCACCGGTCTGGCGGTGGGCGCCTTCGCTGCGCTTGGCTCCAACCTGTTCCTCGGCGAGGGGGCGTGGACGCCGTGGCAAATGCTGGCGTGGGGGTTGGCGGGCCTGACCGCAGGGTGGTTCCGCGCGCTCTGCCCGCGGTTTCGGTTGCTGTGGATGGTCCCGTTCAGCTTTGCCTGGGGCTTTTTGTTCGGGTGGATTATGAACACGTCTGTGCTGCTCGGCGGTGCCCACATCTCCTTGCCGGCCTACCTGGCGCTGTGTGCGGCTAGCGTTCCGTTCGACACCAATCACGCGCTGGCCAACGCAGCCCTCGTCGCTGTCGCCGGGCCGCTGGTAAACCGGGAATTCGGGCGTTTTCAGAAGAAGCTGCGGACTGCGGAGCTTCGGGAAAACGACCTGTCCAAATAAATCTATCGTCTATTTCGTCGCAAAGGGAGAGGATGACATGTTGAAAAAAGGGAGCCGTTTTCTGGCGGCAGTGCTGGTGGCGTTTGCCTTTACAGCGTCCGTGCCGTCTGCTGAGGCAGCGTCTATTTCCACCAAGACTTTGCAGCAGGACGCTTCGAAAGCTGCGCAGTGGCTGGCCAAGAATGGGAAGGATCACGAGTGGAAGCCCGTGGCTCGCTTTGCGGGTCTCGGAACGTGGCAACCGACGACGTGGACCGCGAGCCAGCTGGCCAAACTGCAAAGCACCACGGACTATGAAAAACTGATTTTGGCTGTCTTGGCGAGTGGTCAGGACCCGCACAGTTTCCACGGCAAGAACTACGTGGCGGCGCTCGCAAAGGCGCAGATCACGAGCGGATCGGACAAAGGCAAAATTGCGGATTATCCGAACCGCACCGGGAGCGACAACTACGCAAGCCACGTGTGGGGGATTATCGCGCTGGAGGATGCCGGCGCTGCACATTACGATCGCGCGGCTGCGGCCAAATGGCTGATTGCCCACCAGAACAAGGACGGGGGATTCGGTTCCTCCAAACAGTACAGTTCGAGCGATCCCGATGACACCGCCGCCGCCATCGTCGCGTTGTCGCTGCTCGGCTACAGCAAGGACAGCGCCCCGGTGAAACAGGCGCTCGCGTACTTGAAGACAGTGCAGAACGCGGACGGCGGGTTTGGCGCCTTCGGCACCAGCAACTCGGATTCCACTGCGGTGGTGATTGACGCGCTCACGGCCCTCGGCCTGAAGCCGGATTCGTGGACAAAATCGCAGGGTGTGCCAAGTTCGGCGCTGGTCCGCTTCTTTGATTCAAAGTCCGGCGGGTTCCGTTGGGATAACAGCAACAGCCAGTGGTCCGGCGTCAACGAGTTCTCGACCAAGGACGGCCTGTTCGGGCTTGGCGCGCTGATCTGGCACAAGTCGGTCTATCAACGCCTGCACTGGCGCAACTTGTCCTGGTTGAACCCGTACTGGGCAGACATCCACAAGCGCGGGGGAATGTGGTACAACCACCACTGGCTGACGTGGCAGCAGGTTCGGCCCATGGCTGTGGCGGGATCTTACGTCTCGCAGCTGACACCGAAGTGGCAGGCGGTGATCAAGGCGCACGGAATGTACGTCCAATCTGGCAAGAAGAAGGTTTGGCACCCGTGGGATGCAAAGCTTGCGCTGCAGGCGTTGAACGAAAGCTTCGGACAGAACACGGTCCATTTGAACGGCCTGAAATAACGGTCGTAGGCAAACGGACAAATGTGGTAGATGGCAAGGGGAACCGGACGCAGTCCGGTTTCCCTTTTTTCCACTTGGGGCGACTGTTTGACTCAATAATGGGGATCCTAAGCCAGAGGACAACCAATTTGTGTGAGAAACACACACATTATTTACGTATTCTTTACATTTGGCACACAGTCCGTTTACAAAACCACAGTAAATTGAAGACTGTGTAAACGGATGTCTTCCACGCGAGACAACCACCAGAGGGGAGAGACTGTCTTTGTCTAAACGGAATCGCCAGCTTTTCAACTACTTGGTGCAAATCGCAACGAACGTCGAGGACGCTGCGACGCACTTCTCGCAAGGGCTGAAGGACTTGTCCAACCCGTCCGAATTTGCCGCTGCCATCAAGAAATACGAGACGCGCGGCGACGAATTGACCGGAGAGTTGGTCACGCTCTTGAACGCGACCTATATCACGCCGCTGGATAGAGAAGACTTCCTCGAGCTGGCCCTCAAGATGGATGACATTGTGGACGGCATGGAGGCTTGCACTGTGCGCTTTGACCTCTATGACATCCACGAAGCGACCCCGACGATGCTCGAGTTCGCCCGCAACATTGCGGAGAGTGTGCGGGAAATCACCGCGGCAATGAAGAAGCTGGAGGCCCGCAAACTGCTGGATCTGCGCGAACACACCATTCGCCTGAACGAGCTGGAGAAGGGCGGGGACAGCCTGTTGCGCGCTTCCTTGCGCACCTTGTTCACGCAAGAAATGGACGTCTTGCAAGTCATCAAAATGAAAGAGATTTACGAAATCCTCGAAAGCATTACGGACAAGTGCGAAGATGTCGGGGATGTGCTGGACTCCGTCATCGTGAAAAACGCGTAGAGAGGGTGCCGTATGACCGTTCTCATTGTTCTGGTTGTAGTACTTGCACTGGCATTTGACTTTACCAACGGCTTTCATGACACTGCCAACGCCATCGCCACGACTGTCTCGACGCGTGCACTGTCGCCTCGCAAGGCGGTGCTGATGGCGGGGTTCCTCAACTTTGTCGGCGCCATGACGTGGGAAGGTGTGGCCAAGACGATTGGCAAGGACATTGCCGATCCGTTCAAGATTGAAAACGGCATGGTCATTGTTTTGGCCGCGTTGGTAGCGGCAATCACGTGGAACTTGTTGACCTGGTACTTTGGCATTCCTTCGTCGTCCTCGCACGCGCTGATTGGTTCGCTGGCCGGCGCTGTGGTGGGTGCCGCCGGGTTCGGGGCAATTAATTACCACGGGTTTTGGAATATTATCCAAGCGCTGATTCTGTCGCCGATTGCCGCGCTCATCGTCGGCTATCTGTTGATGACTATCTTAAAATTGTTCTTCGCGGGAACGTCCCCGCACAAGTCAAACCGGGTATTCCGCGTACTGCAAATTTTCTCAGCGGCCTACCAGGCGTTTATGCACGGAACCAACGACGCGCAAAAGACGATGGGTATCATCACATTCGCGCTGATTGCTGGAAATTATCAAGCCACGTTGGACGTAGCGCCCTGGGTGAAGTTTGTCTGCGCTCTCGCGATGGGTCTTGGTACCGCGGCTGGCGGCTGGCGGATTATTAAGACGGTCGGCTCGAAGATCATCAAGTTGGAGCCGATTAACGGATTCGCGTCTGACCTGACTTCTGCCACCGTCATTCTCACCGCGACCCAAATGCATTTGCCTGTCAGTACGACGCACGTCATCTCGTCGGCCATCATGGGCACCGGTGCTGCCAAGCGGTTCCATCAGGTAAACTGGGGAGTCGCCGGCAGAATCGTCAGCGCGTGGGTGATTACCATCCCCATCAGCGGCCTTTTGGCAGCTCTGCTGGTCAACGTATTTCTCTGGTTCTGACAGACAGGCATCAATCCATAGCACGGGGGCTGTCCCAAAAGTGCCATAGCACTTAGGGGGCAGCCCCTTTTCGCTTTCAGGAGTCGGCCGCATCGCTGTCGTGGAATGTTCCGTATACTGGTTGTGGAAAGCATTGTAACAACGTGATCGTATCTTTTGGCGTTCCCAATCCGTTGTTTCGAGTGCGAGGGCAAATCATGGTGCCGAGGAGGAGATGCTGGTGTTGTGCGAATCAGCAGCAAGCTGCCAAAGCGAGGTGAAGAGCAGAGACCTGGTGTTTTCCGAACGCGTCGCGCCGTTTCTCGAGCCGCTGCGCCGGTTCTGTAGATCACTTGCGCGAGACCCCTGGGACAGCGAAGACCTGTTTCAGGACACTCTGCTGAAAGCATACTCAGCATCGCGCGTCCACGCTGGTTCGGTGACGCTGAGCTATCTCTTCAAGATTGCCCAGAACAGCTGGATTGACAAGCGCCGCAAACAACGTGCGCCAGCAGTGCAACTCGAAGAGTTTGCCGACGAGTTTGCTGAGACGGTCGATCCGCTCGAGCTAAGGGACGCTATGACTGTGGTCATTCGGCGATTGCCAGCGAAGCAACGGTACGTTTTCCTGTTGCGCGAGGTGTTTCAACTGTCTGCTGCGGAAATCGCAGCGCGCACGGGAATGACGGAAGGAGCGGTCAAGGCCGCCTTGAACCGCGCACGCCTTAAGCTGTGGCGGTTTGCGGAAACGGACTGTGAAACAGAATCCCTGACAGGCACTGTGGATCCGTGTGAAGACAATGCAGTGGCCTCGTACCTGGCGGCGGTTCGTCAGGGAAATCCACAACTGTTCCTTACCCTCTTGGCGCGCCTGCAAATGGAGACCAACGGATCGGTTGAGCATCTCCGTACCGTAACTCCGACCGCGAAGGCACCTGCCTTCACGCGTTCGGCGCGCGGCTCGACCATGGCCCTCGCTGCGTAGTTCGAAACGAACAGGAGGGCATTCGATGAATTTGACACCCTACGTCGTTGAGCAGACCAGCAAAGGGGAACGCGCGTACGACATTTATTCCAGGTTGCTGAAAGATCGGATTATTTTCCTCGGGTCTGCGATTGATGACGCGGTCGCCAATTCCGTCGTGGCACAGTTGCTGTTTCTCGCTGCCGACGACGATCAAAAGGACATTCAACTATACATCAACAGTCCCGGCGGTTCCGTCACAGCCGGGCTGGCTATTTACGATACGATGCAACACATCAAGCCGGACGTTTCCACGATGTGTGTCGGACTCGCAGCCAGCATGGGCGCTGTGTTACTGGCCGGGGGAGCCAAAGGGAAGCGCTACGCGCTGCCCAACAGCGAAGTCATGATTCACCAACCGTGGGGAGGAGCCCGCGGGCAAGCGTCGGACATCCAAATCCAGGCGGAAAAAATCCTCAGAGACAAGAAGCGGTTGACGGAGCTTCTCGCTAAGCATTCGGGTCAATCGTACGAGCGGCTTGAGGCAGACATGGATAGAGACTTCTTCATGTCTGCAGAGGCAGCCAAAGCGTACGGCCTCATCGACGAAGTGATCTGGCCCAAGTGAATCAGCCCACGGCATGGCATAGGCGAGCGCCCCACTTTCGCCGGAAGTGGCGCGCTCCTTTGCATTGTCGGTAGATTACTCGAAACTTACTTCAGGTCCTGCTGAATGTCGCTGCGGACTTTCTTCGGGTTGGTTCCGGAAGTGAGCCCAGCAGAGGTCGAATTCGACAGGTCTTGTTGAATTTCATTTTTTACCTGGTTCGCGTCGGTGCCGGACAGGCTCGACGTGAAGCCCGCTGCTGCGGTGGAGTTGGCGGAATTCGCGGAATTCGCGGCGTTGCTCTGAGCTGTGAAGTTGGCGGAATTGGTGGCGTTGCCCTGAGCCGACGCAGCCTTTGAGTTCGTTAAGTCGTTCTGGATATCCCGTTTTACTTTTTTCGGGTCTGTCATGCGCGGTGTCCTCCTTGTGAGCAGGATGTGAACTACACTTACAGTGTCAGAATCGGGCCGCATAATTATGCGAATGCGATGTGGCAATCCACTCCAACGCTGGCACTCTGCTGAAGATTGGCGCGAACGTGTTTGCAGAAATCGCGCAAGTTTGGCGCACGACACAGGCGCCTGACCCAATATGTGTCAGGCGCCTGAATCCAAGCTGATGTTACACAAACGGATGTTCTCAGAGAACAATTCTAGAATTGCATTGTCTCAGTAGATATGGACAAGTGTGCCGTAATGCATGTACTTCCACGCAATTTCCGCCTGTTTGTATGGCAATTCCACGCAGCCAAGGCTCTGCGGAGAACCGTAACTGGCCCGGTGAAATCCGTGTACGGCTTCTCCCTTGTAGAAGTAACTCACCCAAGGAACCCCGGGATCCGAGTAGTGTTCGCCCCACGGAGTCACGCCCGACATCGTTTGCGACCTGTAACGCAGATACACGGGATACGTGCCTGTCACGGTAGGTGACTGAGCGATTCCTGCATTGGCGAGCGACGTCAAGACCGTTTTGCCATTCCACCAGACGGACAGTTTTTGCGGCCTCGCGAGGGACACTTGCACGTAGGCGTAGCCGAACGGATTGTGCTGCTCTGCTTTGTCTTTGCGAAGCAGGGAGGCCCAGACCTCAGGCCCGGCGACACCGTCGATGGCGAGGTTGTTCGCTTCCTGGTACGACATGACCGCACCTTGGACCAGCACGGTGTATTTCCCAGGCTTCCACAAGCTCTTGAGGGACTGCGGCGTGTTCGCGTAGCGCCATTTCCAGGTCCCTTGTGGCGGGTTTTGAATAGAGTCGATAGAGTGCAGTGAGTCTTTTTCCTGTGGGTCGGTGGGAGTCCAGGTCA
Source organism: uncultured Alicyclobacillaceae bacterium (assembly GCA_964645595.1). GTDB lineage: Bacteria > Bacillota > Bacilli > Alicyclobacillales > Alicyclobacillaceae > Alicyclobacillus_A. The sequence continues at coordinate 7,295 of CAZYAH010000005.1, forward strand.
CTGGCAGATAGCCGTATGCAGCGAGCAACTGTTGGAGGCGAAGAACGCTAGGACCGGATGCGCCGACCGAAAGCAATGGATACTTAGGGGCGGGGGGCAGCGTATCTGGTTTGTCATTCGACGGTGTTGCACCAGACTTTGCGCCGACGTTTTGTCCTTCGGAATGGCTGTCGACAGGTTGGGAGGTGTTGTTGGCGGTCGAGTTGTCGACGGTGGAGACTTGGTTTTGAACGGCCGCTGAACGGTTGCCTGGGTTCGGGCTCGTGCCACACCCGGTTGCAAATCCAATGCACAGGAACAGGAGCAGAACGGTGGTAATCCAATGCCGCACGTGACGCACCTTCTTTTGCACAAGCAATGTACAGTTATTGGAAACGTTCTTACATTATTATGCGGATTTGCCGGGTATGACTGGGTTCACAGCCAAGGCGCAAAAAAAACGCGCTGCTCGCTGCAGCGCGTCGCCCGGTGTAACGTCCCGAGTACGTACACTATATCCACCTGTCCGCCCATTCCTGAACTGCGTCCATCACGGGCGCCAGGTCCTTTCCCTTCTGTGTGAGTTCGTATTCAATTCGAACTGGAGTTTCAGGATACACATGACGGACGACAATGCCTTCGGCTTCCAGCTCGCGAAACCGTTCGGCCAGCATCCGGTCACTCATGTTAGGAATCAGCTCGGAGATGTCCTTGAACCGTTTCGGGCCGCTCATGAGTCCGCGGATGATTAAGCCCGTCCATCGCTTTCCCAGAATCCCAAACGCTGATTCAAATTTTGGGCAAAGGTGTAGATCAGCCATGATCCCATCATCTCCAAAATCATCATACCATAGTTGCTTAATAATCGTAAGTGGACTGAACACACCCGGTTCCACAGGATTTCGGCCTTATTCAGACGGCGAGCGTCAGGCTGCCGACGAGAACCCGTTCATCCTCATCCGGAGCGGTCTTCTGCTGCGTTTGCCGGCCTCGATTTCGGCAGGACAAAGGAGAACTTGGAGCCCTTGCCCAGTTCGCTCTGCACCTGGATCCGACTGTGGTGCGCTTCCAGAATGTGTTTCACAATCGCCAACCCGAGCCCCGTTCCTCCTGTGCTGCGGCTGCGGTCTTTGTCCACCCTGTAAAAACGTTCGAAGATGTGGGGCAAGTCTTTTTCCGGAATGCCAATCCCGGTGTCCACCACGGAGACTTCGACGCCGTCGCTATGATTTGCGACGTAGACGTCGACACTTCCCGGCGCCGGTGTATAGGCGATGGCGTTGCCGATGAGGTTCACCAGCACCTGTTGAATTCGCTCCGGAGCAACTTCTGCCACCGCAGGCTCGTCCGCCAGGTGCACGTTCAAAGTGAGGCCGTTCTGCACTGCCTGGTTGCGCAGCGACTCGGCCGCAGCTTCCACGACTGAGTTCACATCATACGGGCGGAACCGAAACACGGAGTGGCCAGACTCGATTTTCGACAACTCCAGCAGGTCTTGAACGAGCCGGCTCAACCTATCGGATTCGTTGTAGATAATCTGGACGAACTGATACCGAAGTTCCGGGTCTTCCAGCGCTCCGTCGAGCAAGGTTTCCGCGAATCCTTTCACTGCAGTCACCGGCGTCTTCAACTCGTGGGACACGTTCGCGACGAACTCGGTCCGCATCTTCTCCACACGCCGGAACTGCGTGACGTCGTGGAGCACGGCAACGGCTCCGACCACGTTTTCCGCGTGCCCGATAATGGGCGTGGCGAACAGCTCAATATGCGACTCTGACGCCCCTCTCTGGATGTGCACTTCGACTTTTTGCGAGGTGCCCTTCAGGATTACGGCGTCGATGCGTTCCGACAACTCCGGAGAATGGGTTACCTCCCAGTGGGATCTGCCAACTGGATCTCGGTACTGGGTGCCCAGGATGTTGAGGGCTGCCTGGTTGGTGACCAGGATGATGCCGGACCGGTCCACCACCAGCACGCCCGAACCCATGTGTCCAATAATGCCTTCGACTTTGCTCTTCTCCTGCGACAGGATGTCCATTTGGTCGAGCAGCTTCATTGTCAGCGAGTTGACCGCCGTACTGATCTTCCCGTACTCGTCCTGCCCCCAATAGGGTACCCTGCGTTTCCAGTCGCCGGCAGAAATCTGCTCGATGGTTTCCGCGATATTTTCGAGTGGTGAGGAAATGCGGCGCGCAATCAGGTATCCCGTCAACAGAAGCACAGCGGACAGTGCCGCAAGCTCTTGCGTGAGCACTCGCCACTGACGAAACAATTGCTCGTATTCGGGCTCCAGCGGAACGCCGACGAGGACGGCTGCCGGATGGTCCGCCCCGGTAAGTGGCGTGACGGAGAACAACATCCGCTCACCGCCGATTGAACCACCGATTTGTGAAGTCGCGACGGGGATCTGAAACGGCGATGCCCAGGATATGGACGAGGAGGTAGATCCACTGGGCGAACCTGCAGCCAAGACGTTTCCGCTGTCGTCAACGACGTAGGCGTATCGGTTCGACAGCGTGGCAAATGACTGCAGGACGTTGCTCCACTGCGCGGAGGTAGACCTGTCGTCCGCTGTCGGCAACTGCGTGCTGAGCAGGCGACTGTCCCTGTTCAACCCGTTCGACAATTCCTGCATGTGCCAGGACTCCAGCCACTGCAGCGACAACAGGGAGGCGATAAACAGACCTGTTATCAGCAGCGTGGCCATGGACAGCGCGATGCGGTTACGAATCCGTGGCACGTGATTCCTCTCCCTTGACCATCTTGTACCCAATCCCGCGCACCGTTTTGATGTACTCGGGCTGTTTTGGGTTGCGTTCAATTTTGTCGCGCAGGTGCGAGATATGGACGTCCACGATTCGCGTGTCGCCTGCGAAGTCGTATCCCCACACGTGTTCGAGGAGCTGGTCCCGGCTCAAAACGCGGTTGACATTTCGGCACAAGTACACCAGCAGTTCGAATTCCCGCGTGGTCAGGTCAATGCGTTTGCCGCGCACGTCGACTTCGTAATTCTCTACATTCACCTGAATATCGCCCACACGGATGACTTCGCCTGCGTCGTCAGCAGCCGGTTCCGCTGTGGATCTGCGCAGGACGGCGCGCACGCGCGCCACGACTTCGCGGGGCGAGAACGGCTTTGTCACATAGTCGTCGGCTCCGATTTCGAGGCCCAGCACCCGCTCGATTTCGTCGTCTCGCGCCGTGAGCATAATCACCGGCGTACTTATGCTTTGCCGGCGCATTTCCTGGCAAATTTCAAACCCGGACTGGCCGGGCAGCATGACGTCGAGCAAAACCAGGTCTGGTTTCTTATCACGCACCCACTGTACAACCGAGTGCCCGGAATCCAGTGTGTGCACTTCAAAGCCAGCTTGAGCCAGGTTGTACTGCAAAAGCTGGCGAATGGCAGGTTCGTCGTCAACAACAAGGACGCGAAGCATCGGGAACCTCCTTGGCATCGGGCATCACAAATCTACTGTAAGCAGTGTACCACGGTTGTCACCGTTGCGAGCATGCGCACAGCGGTGGACAGAGAATTCTACAAAGACAGGATTCCCAAGGAGATGTCCTGGTGCAAGAGGAAACCGGTTCCCGCGTGTCGAACACGCCAAACAGCACAAATCTGCAGATGGTGAGGACTCGCTTATGACCACCGATGGCTACGTCGTCCAACGGACTCTGAACAACAACGTCATTGTCGTGACCACTGCGGATGGGAATGAGGAAATCCTGGTCGGAAAGGGACTCGGATTTGGAATGCGCCCGGGGGTTCGACTCCTTGTCGAAGACCCGCGAATTGAAAAGCGGTTTCGTCTGGTAAACGAGGAAAATCGGCGCAAGTTTCAACAACTGTACACGGTCGTGCGTCCCGAGGTAATCGGGGTGGCCGAAGAGATGATTGCGCGCACCGTGGAGGAGTTGGGAACCGCCCTGCACGAGCACATTCACGTCGCTCTGCCAGATCACATTGGCTTTGCGCTTACCCGCTTGCAGGGTGGCCTGGAAATAGAGAATCCATTCCTGGAGGAGATCCGGACTCTGTACCCCACGGCCTGGAGGCATGCCAAGTCGGGTGCGGAACTGATTGAAAGGCGGTTCGGCATCCCAATCCCCGATTCGGAAGTCGGATTTCTGGCGCTCCACATTCACGCAGCGACGCACCCGCACGGACTGTCCGCGACGATTCGGGCCGCGCAAGTCGTGAAGAGTGCCATCGAGCAGCTGGAACGGCTGACCGGTGCGGCCATTCCACGAGATACAATCGATTACGCCCGGTTTGTCACCCATTTGCGCTTTGCGCTTCAGCGCCTGGCCAAGGGCGAACCGATTGTAAATCCGCTGGCGTCCGCCATCCAGGAACGCCTTCCCGTGTTCTACGAGTACGCCGAAGCCGTGGCGAAGGTCGTGGAGGAGCATCTGGGCGTTCGGTTTCCCGTGGACGAAATCGCCTATTTGGCGATGCACCTGGCGCGCATTATTCCCAGTGAACACGGAGACAACAGCACCCATTGACGAATCGGCAGCTGCGAATGGAACAACTCGCTGCGCTGACCGATTGTGTTGCCATCAAAATCGTGATATCTTTTTGGCACAAGCGTGTTACTGCTGATAAAAGGCAGGCATGAGCTTCCCGGGCTCGTGTCTGCCTTTTTTGCCCTAGGGCGAAGATCGGCGAGAAAGCGCTTGCAAAATGCTCCTTAAGGAGGGAATGTTCATGCTTCGGCAATTGCAGAAAATCGGGAAGGCGTTCATGTTGCCTGTCTCGGTTTTGCCGATTATGGCGCTCTTGGTCAGCTTTGGTAACGAACACATGCTCAATTGGCCGTTCATGTATCAGGCGGGCCTCGCGGTTCTTGGCAACCTGCCGCTGCTGTTTGCCATCGGTGTGGCGGTCGGCCTGTCCAAAGGAAACCACGGGGCAGCAGCGGTCGCAGGGTTCGTGGGCTATGAAGTACTGACGCAGGGCGCCATCGCGATTAACAAGGACATCAACATGGGCGTCCTCGGCGGCATTATCGCCGGCGTGATTGCGGGATGGCTGTACAACCGCTACCACACCACCCGCCTGCCGGACTTCCTCGGATTTTTCGGAGGACGTCGTCTGGTTCCAATTCTTACTGGACTTGTCTGCCTGGTTCTTTCCCTCGTGTTTGGTTTCATCTGGCCGTCCATCCAGAACGGTCTGGACACGTTTGGACACACGCTCACCAGCATCGGCGCTTGGGGTGCCGCTTTGTACGGCTTCTTCAACCGTCTGTTGATCCCGGTCGGGCTGCATCACGTGTTGAACTCTTACATCTGGTTCATGTTCGGAGACTACAAGGGGCCAAACGGGGTTGTTCACGGCGATTTGACCCGCTTCTTTGCGGGTGACCCGACCGCTGGCCACTATATGGCCGGTTACTTCCCGGTCTTCATGTTCGGTCTGCCGGGTGCGGCCATTGCGATGATTGCGGCAGCGAAAAAAGGTCGCCGCGCTGCGGTTGCCGGCGTCATGTTGAGCGCCGCGTTCGCGTCGTTCTTCACGGGAATTACTGAGCCGATTGAATTTGCGTTCATGTTTGTAGCGCCCGTCCTGTTTGTGCTGCACGCAATCCTGACGGCGGTCAGCATGGGCGTTGTCTATTCACTCGGCATTCTGCACGGTTTCGGATTCTCGGCCGGGGCGATTGACTACTTTGTCAACATGAACCTCGCGCACCGTGGTTGGTGGCTTATTCCGATTGGCCTGGTCACCGGCGTCGTCTACTTCCTGGTCTTCTACTTTGCTATCAAGGTCTTCAACCTCAAGACGCCAGGCCGCGAAGACGAAGGTGAGATTGAGGCTAGCGGCGGGTTTATCTTCGACGAGAACCAGCTTGCGCCGAAGAGCGCGCCAGCTGCGGGAGGAGCGGCCAACGCGTCCGTCTCTAACAAGGCGGCAGATTACCTCAAGGCGCTCGGCGGCAAGGAAAACATCAACGACATCGAGGGCTGCGTAACACGCCTGCGCCTGAACGTCAAGAGCGTAGATCAGCTGGACGAAGGCGAGCTCAAGCGGCTCGGGGCGACAGGTGTCATGAAGATGGATCAGCACAACGCGCAAGTCGTCGTCGGCACCATCGCCGACATGCTGGCGGAAGAAATTCAACGGCTCCTCAAGTAACTTGGCGCCGGACAAAGGGGGACGCTGTCCCCCTGTTCTTTTTCCGGTGTGCGCAAGACATCACGACAATCCAGTCCAGGAGGCGTTGCCTGTGAAGCGAATTCTCGACTGCCAAACGACCGATTTTCAGAATATGAGCGGCCGTGACCTGAAACAGAGTATTTTGGCTGCGGAAGGGCGGACCATTCTCAGCGAACTGATTGTCTCCTACACGCCGCTCTTCGGGGATGTCAGCAATCCAGAGGTCGCGCGCGCTTTTGGCGCAGACCTGCTCTTGTTGAATTTCTTCGACATGAATCAGCCGCGCATCAACGGCCTGCCGGTGGAGGAAGGCGACCAGGTGGTCCGTGAGTTAAAGCGCCTCACCGGCCGTCCGGTGGGAGTCAATCTCGAACCGGTCGATCCCGCTGCTGACATGGTGGAAGAGCGCGTCACCATTCCGGAAGGGCGGCGCTTGACCGAAGCGAGCGTGCGCAGGATGGCGGAGCTTGGGTTCGACTTTGTGTGCATTACCGGCAACCCGAAAACAGGTGTGAGCAACGAGGAGATTGTCAAGGGCATACGTGTGGTCCGCGAAGTTTGTGGCCCGGACTTTCTCATTATCGCGGGCAAGATGCACGCTGCTGGTGTTGCGGAGGATTGGACGGAAGACATGTTCGAAGAACTGGGGACACTGTTCGTGGAGGCTGGAGCGGACGTCGTGCTCTTCCCGGCGCCAGGCACGGTCCCTGGAGTGGACGGCGCTCTGCTGCGCAAGGCGGTGGCCAAAGTGCACAAACAGGGTGGCCTCGTTATGCTCGCTGTCGGCACCTCCCAGGAAGGCGCGGACTCGGACACCATTCGGCAGATTGCCTTGTCGAGTAAAATGGTTGGGGCGGACATTTTTCACCTCGGGGACGCAGGGTACCTGGGCATGGCTACTCCAGAAAATCTGCTCGCTGCGTCCATCGCGATTCGCGGTGTCCGCCACACCTATCGCCGGATGGCGACGTCGGTAAACCGCTGAGAACGCGGTACATATTGCACTGAGACATGGATTCGTGTGCGCGAATTGACGCAAAGTGCGAACTGTCGCCATATCGGTACAGGAACGGAGGAACGTTCAATGTTGGAAAAAAGCATTGTTGTGACAAATCCAAGCGGCCTGCACGCGCGGCCCGCAGCGCTCCTGGTTCAGGAAGCCGGGAAACACCCCTGCGACGTCCGCATTCGGAAAGGCGATCTCGAAGTGGACGGCAAGAGCATTCTCGGAATCATGTCGCTCGCTGTGGCGAAGGGCGACACCATTACGGTCAAGACGGATGGTCCGGGAGAACAAGAAGCGCTGGACGCCCTCGTCGGCTTGATCCAAAGCGGTCTCGGGGAGTCCTGAAGATCCCGCTTTCCATCGAAATCGGGTGCTGTGCCAGCGGAGGAGACGGATGAACGATGAAACTGGAAAAAGCGGCAACGACCTTGCAGGGCATCGGGGCGGCGCCTGGCTTGGCGGTCGGCGTGGCCATCCGCTTGCAGGCTGAAGTGCTGGACGTAAAGCGGTGGTCCATCGCTCCAGATGCTGTCGCCGCGGAAGTCGAGCGGTTTGAGCAGGCGGTTGCAGACACAAAGCAGCAAATTGCGGAGGAACGCGCCAGGGTCGAGCGGGAAATTGGCGAGACGGAAGCGCAGGTGTTTGACGCGCACCTGTCGTTCTTGGACGACCCGGCGTACGCAGGTGAAATCCGGCGCCGAATTCAGCAGGAACAGCTCAACGCCGAAGCGCTCGTTGCGGACGTCACGGAGGCGACTCGCCAGATGCTGGCGGCTCTGCCTTCGGAGTATTTGCAGGCGCGCGCGGACGACATTCGGGATGTCGGTCGGCGGCTGTTGCACAACCTGAGTGGACAGGCGGCACCCCGCCTGCAAACGGCTGCGGAGCCAGGCATCCTGGTGGCGGATGAACTCCTGCCTTCCGATCTGTCCGGGGCGGGAAAGAACACCATTGGCCTGGTCGCGGCGAAAGGCAGCAAGACAGCGCACACGGCGATTATGGCGAGGACGCTGGGGATTCCCGCGGTGTATGGACTTGGCGATGCGGTAGAGGAGATTCCCGACGGGGCGTGGATCATTGTGAACGGAGACGATGGAACGGTCACCGTGCACCCGGATCCCGAGACACTGCAACGAGCCAGAGAACAAGTGGAGAAACTCTCCGCGGCGGCGGAGAAATCCCGGCAAGCCGCAGGGCAGCCGGCCGTAACGCGGGACGGGGTTCGCGTGGACGTGTTCGCCAACATCGGCGGGCCAAGCGACGTGTCCGCGGCTCTGGAGAACGGTGCGGACGGCGTAGGACTGTTTCGGACCGAGTTCCTCTACTTGGAGAACGACCATTGGCCAACCGAAGACGAACAGTTTGCGGTGTATAAATCCGTGCTCGAAGCGTTTGGCACCCGGCCAGTTCTGATCCGCACGCTCGACATTGGCGGCGACAAGCACTTGCCGTACGCCGCGCTGCCAAAGGAGGAAAACCCGTTCCTGGGGTTGCGGGCCATCCGCTACTCCCTGGCAGAACCGGAAATCTTCAAGACGCAATTGCGGGCGCTCCTCCGCGCCAGCGCCTACGGCACCTTGTGGATTATGTTCCCGATGGTGGAGACGCTCGCCGAGTTGCGGCAAGCGAAGCAACTGCTCTCCGCGTGCCGCGAGGAACTCGTATCTGCAGGCCATGCAGTCGCCGACGAGATTCCTGTTGGCATCATGGTTGAGACGCCCGCAGCGGCCATTACGGCGGATCTCTTGGCCGAGGAGGCCGATTTCTTCAGCATTGGGACGAACGATTTGACGCAGTACACGCTGGCAGCGGATCGGGGAAATCCCGCAGTGGCTGACTTGTACAATCCGGCGCACCCGGCGGTTCTGCGGCTCATCCGTGACGTCTGCGAAGCTGCGAAACGAGCGCAAATTCCGGTCGGCATGTGCGGCGAATTCGCGGGTGAAACAGAGTTCACGGAATTGCTGATTGGCCTTGGTGTGCAGGAGTTGTCAATGTCCGCTGCCTTTATCCCCAAGGTCAAGGCAAAGGTGCGCGAATTGACTCAGGCGCATGCAGCGACCGTTGCCGAACAGGCACTTCGGACAACCTCGCCCGAAGAGGTTCGGGACGCACTGCGGAATCGCTGAAGACGGAAACAGATTGGGAAAGTAGACAGGAAGGTGCAGACATGGTGTTTTGGCGAAGGAAATCCGCAGAGACGGACGAGCAGGCGAACTGGATTGAGATCAAGGCCCCGTTTGACGGCGAGGTGGTGCCCCTCGAGGACTTACCAGACCCAGTCTTTGCCCAACGCATGGTTGGCGACGGCATCGCCGTCCAGCCTACCTCCGAACTCCTTGTGGCTCCCGTCGCAGGAACGTTGACCAACTTGTTCCCAACCGGGCACGCCGCGGGGATCACCACGCAAAGTGGCATTGAAGTGCTCATTCACATCGGCATGGACACGGTGCACCTGAAGGGCGAGGGGTTTGAAAAAGTCGCCGAGCAGGGGCAGCAGGTTGCGGTGGGCACGCCGCTGGTCCGCATTCACCTGCCGTTGCTCAGAGAGAAGGCGAAGTCCGTCGTTACGCCGGTGATTGTCACGACAATGCCTCGGGTGGAGGAGTTGCTCGTCACCGACCAGAAGACGGTGCGCGCCGGAGAAGATTGGCTGTTGAAAGTGAAAGTCAAGCCACAGTAGGCAAGGGGGCGGGAGACCGAAGATGGAGTTCTACATCGGGAACGTCCGCATCATCCGCGCAGAAGGCGTTTTGGACGGCGCCTGGGTGCATGTGGTCGACGGCAAGATCCGGGAAATCGGCGAGGGGAAGGCACCGCCAGAGCAGTCCGGGAGTGCAGACACCACACCGTTTGTGGACGGGCGCGGCCAATGGCTGGCGCCAGGTTTTATCGACATGCACATCCACGGTGGAGATGGCGCGGACGTGATGGACGGCACGGTGCGCGCTCTCGAGACCATTGCCCGCTTTCACGCGTCGCACGGGACAACCAGTTGGTTGCCGACCACACTGACAGCGCCCTTTTCGGAAATTCGCCGGGTGCTCGACGCGGTCGCGTCCTTGCAGAAACAGCCGCAGCAAGGGGCGGAAGCGCTCGGCGTACACCTGGAAGGACCGTTTCTATCCAGCAAGCGAATCGGCGCGCAGAACCCCGCATACCTCGCCGAGCCGTCGTTGGCCGCATGGGAAGAGATGGTTGGGTCTCGCCGCGAGCTGGTGCGCAAGATGACGATTGCGCCGGAAGTCCCGGGGGCGCTCGAGCTCATTGCACACCTGCACGAAGTTGGGGTGATCCCTTCGCTCGGCCACACCGACGCCACGTTTGAGGAAGCAGACCGCGTCATTCGCCTCGGGCACTGCCACGCAACGCACCTGTTCAACGGAATGCGCGGGCTACATCACCGCGAGCCGGGCGTCCTTGCCGCCTGCCTGCTCAGCGAGAATGTCGCGCTCGAGCTGATTGTGGACGGAATTCACCTGGAACCGCAGGTAGTGAAAATGGTCCTGCGCACGGCCGGGCCGGAGCGCGTATGCCTCATTACCGACGCCATGGCTGCAGCCGGGCGGCCCGACGGTCAATACGAGCTCGGCGGCCTCGCGGTGACGGTCGAAGGCGGCAAGGCGTATCTGACCGAAGGCCACAACATTGCCGGCTCGACTTTGACCATGGATGCAGCGGTGCGCAACATGGTCCGCAAAGTGGGCGTCTCCCTGCCGGACGCGGTGCGCATGGCAAGTCTCAACCCGGCCCGGGAGCTGGGCATTGCAGACCGGAAAGGGGATATCGCGGTCGGGCTGGACGCCGACCTCGTCCTGCTGGACGAATCCTTCTCCGTCGTGAGAACGTGGGTACAGGGGCGGGAAGTGTTCATCCGCTGACTTTCCCGTCCACCTTCTCCTCCACCATCAACCGCTCGTCTCGCTCCACGCGCGCTCGAGCAGCGTGAGGTAATCGGCCGTGTCAATCGGTCGCACGTTGCTCGGGGTCGATCCGTTGGCGTACGCCAGCTCGGCGAGCCGCGGAAAATCGTCCGGCGTCACCCCGGGCAGGTCGCGCAACACGGGGATGCCGAGATTCGCCGTCCACTTGCGAATCCCATCAGTCAGCTTTTCCACTGCTGTAGGCACCGGATCGTCCGCTGTGGCAAATCCCATCAACCGCGACAATTCCGCGTGAACTTCTGGCGCGCCTTCGGCGTTGAAGCGGAGCACGTGCGGCAGAAACACCGCATTCGCGACGCCGTGCGGCGTGTCGTAAAGCCCTCCCAGCGCCTCTGCCAGGCAGTGGACCGCTGCCACGTCCGCGTTGCCGAAACAAAGCCCCGCCAACAAACTTCCAGCCAACATATCCGTCCGCGCCTCGAGATCTTCTCCGTTCTCCACTGCCCTAGGCAATGCCTTTACAATCAGCGGCATGGCTGCGTAGCCGAACGCCTTCGTGAGCGGGGAGGACAGGGTGCAGGTCGACCCTTCAATCGCGTGGACCAGCGCGTCGACTCCCGTCGCGGCCGTGACAGCTTTGGGGACGGTTGTGGTGAGCGTTGGGTCCAGCACGGCCAACTTGGGCCGCATCATCGCGTGCTTTAAGGTCATTTTGCGGTGGGTCGAGGATTCCGTAATTACTGCGGAGCGGGTGACTTCGGAACCGGTTCCGGCGGTGGTGGGAACGCAGATGACCGGATATGTATCCGCATAGGGGCGCAGCCCATCCGCATACTCGGTCGGCGTGCCGCCCGACTTGGCCAACAGCGCGATTGTCTTTGCGGTGTCCAGCGCGCTGCCGCCGCCGATGGCGAGTACGCTGTCCGCCCCTGCCTCGAGAAATTGTTCCACGCCCTTCAGGCAGTCGGTGTCGCGGGGATTGGGTTTGACGTCGGAAAACTGCGTGCACGGGACTCCGGACGCAGTGAGCGCGTCCACGAGCGGATCGACAATACCAGCCTGCAGGACGCCGGGGTCCGTCACGACGAACAGCCGGGTGCCGAGGCCAAGTTGCTGGAGGTACTCGGGCAGCTTACGAGCCTTGCCCTCGCCAAATTCAATGCGGGTATCCATGTGGTAAGAGAACATGGCGAATCCGTCCTTTCGCGGGAAAACGCACAGACTATTTCGACTAGTTCAAGCATAACAGGGTTCGGAGTATCCGGGAAGCCCCTCATCCTGGGCTCGGATTGGCGCATGCGAGCCGCTCGGGAGTGAAGCGGCCCCCTCGTGATATACTGGGAGCAAATTGAGTGCCAATGCGAATCGTATGGCCGGAAACGGGGGATGCGTCGGGTGACGCGCGACGAGTACGTGCTCGACATTGTTGGGGAAGACGAACTGTTGCAATCCGTACGCCAGCAAATTGAAGAGCGGGGGATGCCCGCCATCTCAGTCTCTCCGGAGCTCGGAAAACTCTTGACCATCCTGGTGAAGACGAGCGGAGCCAAGCGAGTGCTTGAAATCGGCGCCCTCGGCGGGTACAGCGGGATCTGCCTGGCCCGGGGACTGCCTGACGACGGGCGACTGATATCCCTGGAATTGAACGCTGAGTTTGCGGCCTTTGCAGAGAGCAACCTGGTCGCCGCCGGTTTGGGGCACAAGGTGGAGTTTCGGATAGGGCAAGCTGTCGATTCGTTGGCGGCGCTCGCCGCGGAGGGGCAGCGTTTTGACCTCGTCTTTATCGACGCCGACAAGCCAAACTACCCGCGGTATCTGACATCCGCCATTGAATTGGCCAACCCCGGTGCGTTGATTGTCGCGGACAATGTGTTGCTGCGGGACAGAGTGCTGGATACGGACAACCACAGTCCCAGCCCGGAAGCGATGCGCCAGTTCAACGAAATGCTGAAGACGGACCAGCGGCTGGAGGCGACGCTCTTGCCAGTGCGGGACGGGTTCGCCATTGCGAGAGTTCGCGGATAGCCTCTGGCCGAGCATGGTCAGAAAAACGGCGTGTGCACGTCTGTACAGCGTGACACGCCGTTTTACTTAAACGGGGATGCGCACTCCGTGCGCCACGTCAAGCGCAGTCAACTCGACTGAGTCGCGGTTCTGTCGGACGACTGGCCGCCGCGGATGGCTGGGCTGAGCAGGAACCCTGTGCCGGCCAGAGCCGCGAGCAGGCCCAAAACGCTCATCAAGCCGCCAACCGGGAAGAGCAGCGCAACTCCGCCAAAGACGAGTTGCGACAGGGGGGCTACACTTTCAAACACAGAACCGAGCATGCCGAACACGGCGCCGAGGTGCTGGCTCGGGACGGCCTCCTGGATGCTGGTCCAGAATACGACGTTGACAATGCTCATGCAAAAGCCGCCGATGAAGTAATACACGCAGATCAGCGAGACAAACGGGGTTATCCCCGTTGCGGCAATGCAGAGCGAGGAGATCACGATGTTGACAACGAGCAGGCGGTTCCGCCCCCACTTGGCAACGACGAGCGACAACAACAGGCTGCCGACGAGCGATCCGATGGCTAGAGATGAATTGATGAGTCCGACAGCTGCGGCTCCTTGATGCAACACGTTGGCGACGTACTGGATAATCAACAGGTTGTCCACTGCGGTGATGAGAAAGTTGTACAGCAACATGAACGGCAATAGCACCCGCAGGTTCGGGAACGAAAGCGCAACCACCGCTCCGGTCTTGATGTCATGCAGGATGGACAGGCCGGTGAGCGGCTTCCGGACTCGTTCCGGTTCCCGTACAGAAACGAGGGAGAGTGTGATAACCGAGACGGCATATGTCGCCGCGTCGATTGCAAAGGCCGTGCCGACGCCGGTCAGTCCAATCAGTGCCCCAGCGATGGCCGGGCCAATGATCTGGGAGACGTTCAGCGAGGTCTGAAACAGCGAATTCGCCTGCAACAGTTGGCCTTCTTCGACGATGTGTTTTTGGACGACGCGAAACGCAGACATCGTGACTGCGCTGAACACGGACATCAATGCGCTGAACGCGATGAGCGCCGGGATGGTGGCCGTCTTGGTGACGGCGAGGACGGCGAGCACAGTGACCAGCACAAACCGCGAGATGTCGGTGATGATGAGCGCTTTCCGCTTTGGCCATCTGTCCACGAGCACGCCTACCACGGGGGCAATCAGCACGCGCGGGACGACGCTTGCCGCCAGGACGAGGGACATCTGAAAGGTCGAGTTTGAGGCGGAATTGGAGAGAATGTGCGCCAACCACATCAGCGCCAGCAGGTTGACGCTGTTGCCTATGCGTGAGATAAACTGCCCGGTAAAATAAATGGCAAAGTTACGGTTTTTGAAGATGGCGAAGTTTTGTGCAATACCGGATGCAACCGCCAAGGTACCAAACACTCCTCATGAAGTATTCCGTAACCCCTATCCACTCGGAGATTTCTCTTTCGACGATTTCTATCGCAGTTATACATTGTTTCGACAATTTGGAAGAAATTCCTGTAGGGGAACTCAAAAAAGTCTGGATCATCACGCGGAACGGCCGGGGCGCGCGGCGGATTGAACACGTCTCGCGCGCTGCCAATGACTTGCCGGTGCTATACTGGCTCTAAGTGGCCGAGAACGAAACGGAGGATTGAGCCGAAATGCTTACATACGACAGTCTCTATCATCCTTTTCCTTCGCGGAGGATGACCGTGTACGCCCGAAACGGCATGGTTGCAACGTCGCAGCCCCTGGCGGCCCAAGCCGGACTGGAAATGCTGCGCCGAGGCGGCAACGCAGTCGATGCGGCAATTGCGACAGCGGCGGCGTTGACCGTTGTCGAGCCGACTTCCAACGGGATCGGCGGGGATGCCTTTGCACTGGTGTGGACGGAGGGCAAGCTGCACGGCTTAAACGCCAGTGGTCCAGCGCCACGAGAACTCTCCATTGAAAAGCTGCGGGCGGTCGGCGTCGACGAAATTCCCCGGTTCGGCTGGATACCTGTTACAGTTCCGGGAGTTCCGGCAGCCTGGGCTGCGCTGTCGAAGCGGTTCGGGCGTCTGCCGTTTCGCGAGCTGCTAGAGCCAGCCATCGCGTATGCGGAGGATGGTTTTCCGCTGACGCCGACTCTGGCCAAGTACTGGGCCAACGCGGTACGCACTTTCACCAAACAGCTGCAGGGAGACCTCTTCGCGAACTGGTTTCGCACGTTTGCTCCCGACGGAACGGAGCCAGCGGCTGGGCAAATGTGGAGGTCGGCGGCGCATGCTGACACGCTGCGCAAAATTGCGGACAGTTTGGCGGAGGACTTTTACCGGGGCGAACTGGCGGAGCGGATGGACGCATTTTCCCGCGAAACTGGCGGTTACCTGCGGAAGAGCGATTTGGAGGACTTCCGCCCCGAGTGGGTGGACCCAATCCGCGTAAACTACCGCGGGTTTGACGTGTGGGAACTGCCTCCCAACGGCCAGGGATTGGTCGCTCTAATGGCGCTAAACATTCTCAAGGAGTTTGACTTTCCGGAATTCGACAGTCCAGACCGGTATCACCGACAGATTGAAGCCATCAAGCTCGCGTTTGCCGACGGTAAGCAGTACATCACAGACCCGCGGCATATGAACGTCGCTGTGGAGGAATTGTTGTCCGACGACTATGCGAGGGAGCGGATGAAGGCCATCGGCGATACCGCCATCCAGCCACAACCCGGACGGCCGATGTCCGGCGGCACGGTGTACCTGGCTGCCGCAGACCGGGATGGAAACATGGTCTCCTTCATCCAGAGCAACTACATGGGGTTCGGATCTGGTCTGGTTGTACCGGGAACGGGAATCGCCTTGCAAAACCGCGGACACACCTTTTCGCTTAACCCCAACGACTGCAACGCGCTGGCGCCCGGGAAGCGGTCGTACCACACCATTATTCCGGGATTCCTCAGCAAGGATGGCTCCGCCATCGGCCCGTTCGGGGTGATGGGGGGATTCATGCAGCCTCAGGGCCACGTCCAGGTAGTCATGAACGCGGTGGATTTTCACTTGAACCCACAGGCTTGCCTGGATGCCCCGCGCTGGCAGTGGATTGAAGGGACAGTCGTTGAAGTGGAACGTACGGTACCTGAACACATTGTCGGAGCGCTCGCGAGGAAAGGACACCAAGTCCGAGTGGCTGCCGATAGCGGCGGCTTTGGCAGAGGTCAAATTATCTGGAGAAGCGCGGACGGAGTACTTGCCGGCGGCACGGAACCGCGCACGGACGGTGCGATTGCGGCCTGGTAACGACAATAGAGGAAAAGGGGGCCAGTGGTTGGCCCCCTCGTCTTAATGTCCGAGCCAGGCGCGAAATACATTGGTCGTCGGCCCAGGTGGGTACACGATGTACAAGAGCAAAAACACGCACAGACCGCTGAACGCGGTAATGAACCAGGTTGTCGCCGTCCACGGTCCAATTTTGCGATGTGCCGAAAATTTCCCCTTGAAGGCCCAGCGGATTGTTATGATTCCGAGGACCGCAGCCACCGTAGCCAGTACGGAGTGGATTTGGAGAAAGACCTGATACGGCACTTTCCATATTGCTGGCCCGCCGAACTGGGTAGATCCAACGACCACCGTCTTGAGCACGTAGCTGACAAAAAACGCCGTGGCGAGGATTGCGCCCAAGACCATGAACCGTTTGTGCGCTTCCACGCGCCGCCGGCGAATCATTACCCAGCCGATGGCAATGGACAGTGCGCTGAGGAGAATGAACGCCTCGTTGATGTAAGGCAGTGCATTTTCCATAGACGTGGCTCCTTTGCAGCAAAGTCACTGCACAGTGGTTTCTCCTTCGCATTCTAGCAGTGCGCTGTCCGCGGCGCAAACGTTTCCAGCTGGGTAAATACATGGGCTGACCCAAGCAGCCAAGGAGGCTTATGGGTCAGCCCAAGAGCGATCTACGCGGAATTGCCTGCCTCTACATCGGTTTATCTGCCAAGAGTCGCTGGTGCTCGGTTTTGAAACATTTGTTGGAGATGACCGTCATGCCAGCGGATCTGGCCTTGGCAACGGCTTCTTCACTGTGCACGCCAGGCTGCAACCAGACCGCCTTGGCGCCAACGCGAATGGCGTCTTCCACAATCCCGGGCGCTTCCGCACCGTGGGTGAACACATTGACGATGTCGATGGGTTCCCCAATCTCGCCGAGTCCATGGACGCCTTTGTGCCCGAGGACCTCGTCGGCGTTCCGATTGACGGGTATAACCTTGTAGCCTTGCGACTGTTGGTACGCGGCCACATCGTAACTTGGTTTGGACGGGTCGTTGACGAGGCCGACTGCTGCAATCAGCCGCGCATTGCTCATCAGATCAGCGATAGATTGGTCAGATGTCGTGTTCAATGGCATCCCCTCTTTACGGCAGGCGTTGCTGCCGCCTGCGAAGTTCAGGGATAGTATGTCCGCAATTGCCTGCGATACGCGTCGCGTGTCCTCTGCCCATCAGGGGACCAGGCGCAGGGCCCTCAGCTTTCGATTCATCTCGTGCAACTCCTGAATTGACGTGGCGGTCATGGCGTTGAGTTGATTCACGCGGCTGGCCTCAGTCCAGGCCTGTGCGGTGGATTGCTGGCTCTTCTGCAGCAGTTGTCGGTTCACCTCGGCCATGGTGGACAGTTGGTCAATGATCTGGCTTTCCCTCTGGTTCAGCGTATCCAAATGGGAGACGATGGCCGACTCCGCCGTAGCAATGTTGCGCAGGTGATTGTTCATCGCCGCCAGGTGGTTTGTTGTTTGAACCTGCCGCTGCTCGATGTGCACGAGCGCCTGCGTGGTGGCGGTCAACGGCTGCAGCGCCTTCCCAGTATCCTGGACGATGGTTCCGGTCGCCGCGACCGAGGTGTTGATGGTCTGCATGGTTTGATTCATTTGTGCCTGAATGGCTGTCATCTGCAACAGGCTGTACACAAAGGCCGCGACGCCTGCCAACGACAACAGGGAATAGACCAGTGTGCCCGCCTTGATCTGGAAGCCGGCAATGTTCATGGCAACTCCTCCGTTTCCAGGGATTCGCGTTTCCTAATGGCCGATTGGCAAGAGGTGTTCCACGTTCGACAAGGAATTGTCCAGACCCGGCGACGGCAGAGCATTCGTCAGTGAATTTGGTATTTGCCCGAGCGGGTCCGTGTTGCCAATCCCCGGCAAGTCATGCAAGGATTTGTTGAGAGAGTCCGGCAAGGGCAATGTCGGCAGGTTTCGCAGCAACGACTTGAGCTGCCCGAACGCCTTGAATTCGTCTTCGGAAACCGCCATCTCCGCCAGCAGCGCGTTCAACTTCTGTTGCAGCGAGAGGGAACCGTCCAGGCTCGACCCTGCGGCGGCCTGAAGGCGATTGAGCTCCGCCGCGCTCGCGGCGACGCTGTCCTGAAGTTGCCCGGATCTTATGGCAATCTCCCTCGTTTTATCTGCTGTAACTTTTTGCCGTTCGAGGATGTGCCGCATCAGCGTGACGCCGTTGTCCGTCAATTGAACTTGCGTCTTGAGCTGATTGGCGAGATTCTCTCCGGTCTCAGCTTGCTGATTCAGCAAGTCGGACTGGCGGTTGAGTTGTTCCAGTTGGTCCGCCACAGTCTGCACCTGGTGGTGCAGGGATGCCGTGTTCGCGAGCACTTCGCGGGTTGTTGAATTCATGCTGGCAATCAGCGAGATGAGATTTTGGCCCTGTGTCGTGGACGCACTGGTCTGCTGTACGGCATACAGTCCTCCGGTTGCCAGGACCGCGACTGCGGCAAGGATCCCCACCTTGGTCCGCACAGTCCATTGAAGTCCACGCATAATCCATCCCTCCCTACGGCAAGATGGCCGTCTTCTGATTCATCTCGTGCAGGTCGCGGTTGATGGCGGACTGATCCTGAACCATCCGGTTCAAGTGGTCGATGGCGCTCGCGTTCTTGGAGCGCACCGTATCAAGGGTGGACAACAGCGCCTGAGCTGACTTGACCGCGTTGGACAGCGCGTCGCTCGAATGCGACGTACCGTTGCCCAGTGACTCAATCGTCCCGGCAATCCCCTGAACTGTCCGCTCCAAGGTTGCCAACCCTATATCCATGTCGGCCGTCGTCGCTTCCAACTGGTCCAGCGTCGCGGCCATTTGGACGGTGCTCTGCTGTACGTCGTCCAATCCGTTCAGGCTGTTCTTCATCTGCTGGCTGAGCGCCTGTGCCGACTGCACCTGGCTAGACAGTTGGCCGGTTTTTGCGCGCATGTCCTTGCTGAGCCAGACTTGGCACAGCCCGTTGACTCCAAGGCCCACCAGAGCGAATGTCAGGACCATGTGCCATTTGAAAAACAGGAGTCGCTTCATCACCGCGCCACCCCCGGCACTTTTGAATTCATCCGATCCGTTTGCAATTTCATGTCGTGCAAAACCGCGGCGTCGGACGCCAGGATGGACTCGAGGCCGCCGATGGACTGGCTGATTGCGGCGATGGATTGGTTCAATCTTGCGAGCTGGTCTGCGACGCCGGTGAGGTTTTCGTTGCTGTGTCGGCCGGTGGTGACGAGAGTTTGGTTGATGTCGAGTGTCGCTTTGTTGAGGCGGTTGATGGCGCCGATGTTTTGATCAATCTGCTGTGTGACTGCCAGGGCGGATTTGAGTTGCTGATTCATCTCTCTCGCTGTCGACGCCAGTCCGTGGAGGGCATTGTTCTTTTCAATAATGGACTTCTGAATCTCTGCCAACTGTCGGGTCGATTGCAGGCTCGAACGCAGCCCGTAATCGATTTTCGCGAGATAGACGGTGGTGGCTACTTGCTGAACCAGAACTGCACAGGCGACGGCGGTCACTCCGTAGAGGATCCACTTTTTCCACATGGGTCGCACTCCCTCGTCACGGCATTTCCTCTGCAATTCGCCGGGCCTTTCCGTCCGCTGTGCTAAGCTGTTGCGCGGTAGTCCGGTTGACTTCAACAATCCGCGACAACGTTTGCGACACCGCGGCGGCGGAACGGTTCATCGCTTGCAGACTGCTGTTCTGTTCGCGAGCTGACTGGTCAATGGACGACAT
>CAZYAH010000006.1:0-26777 GCA_964645595.1 uncultured Alicyclobacillaceae bacterium
GTTCGCGCGCGACGACGCGCTCAAGAACGAAGCGCCCGTGGTCCTCATGGAAATGACCCTGCGCCAGTTGCAGGTGGGCGACGTGATTGATCACCGGGATTTTCTTGATCGGGTGGACACGTTGAGCGCGCTGGGCCGGCCCGTGCTCATCTCGAACTTCCTGCGTTACCATCGCCTTGTCATCTATCTCTCGCGGCATACGCAGAAGCCCATTGTCCTTCCGCTGGGCATTGCGCGCTTGCATGACGTGCTTGATGAAAAGTTTTACACCGATCTGCCGGGCGGATTGCTGGAATCGCTCGGCCAGCTTTTCAAAAACGGCGCGAAGCTGTACGTCTATCCGTCACTTGACCAGCAGACGGGGAAAGTTGTCACGGTGGAGAATTTTGAAGTCGCCCCGCACCTGCGCCACCTTTACACGCATCTGGTCGAGAACCGCTTCCTGGAAAACATCGTCAACTACAACCGCGATTACCTCTCCATCTACTCCGGGGACGTGCTGGAAAAAATCAAGGCTGCTGACGTTGCGTGGGAAAAACTCGTCCCCCCGCCGATTGTGAAGGTCATCAAGGACAAGAAACTGTTCGGCCATGTGTAAATGGAGCGCCGGTCTCCCAACCCGGCGCGTTTCAAGCCGCTGTCCGCAACGCGCCGGGTCGGGAGACCGGCGCTCCGATTCACACCACCACGCCGCTCCGCCCTGCCACGATCATCTCGTAACGATCGGCACGCCGTTTTAACTTCACCCGCGCCTCAAAGGCCTGCGCGAGCAACCTGGCCGTGAGCACCGCGGCTTTCTTCCCCGCCGACAGCACGCGCCCCGCTTTTAGCACCAGCACATGAGAAAACACCGGCATGATTTCCTCCACATGATGCGTCACCAGGACCAGCGTCGGAGAATTTTTGCCGCGGCCCAGCCGCTGGAGAAATTGCAGGAATTGTTCCCGTGCTGCGGGATCGAGTCCCGCACACGGCTCGTCCAGGATCAATACCTGCGGTTTTGCCATCAGCGCACGGGCAATCAACACGCGTTGCCGTTCGCCCTGCGAAAGCACCTGCCAAGGGCGGTCAGCCAGGTACGAGCACTCGACCTGCCGGAGCAATCGTAACGCCGCGGCGCGATCAGCGCGTGTGGCGTGGCCCCAGAAATCAATCATCGCGTACTTGCCGCTGACGACCGATTCCAGAGCCGGTTCGGCTTCCGCCATCATCTGCCGCACCGACGAACTGACCAATCCAACGTGCTTGCGCAGCTCGCGCCAGTCCGCGTGACCGAATCTTTCGCCCAGCAAGAAAACCTCCCCCTCGGTCGGCGTGAGATAGCCAGTGAGTGCGCTGAGGAGGGAAGTCTTGCCCGAGCCGTTCGCGCCCAGAATCACCCAATGCTGCCCGCGCTCCACGCGCCACGAAACATCGCGCAGGATTTCCACACTCCCACGCCGCACGCACAAGCCGGAGACGGCCAACACCGGACGGCGTGTGCGTTTCACAACTTTCGGATTTCCTTCCACAACGGTTTGAGATCCTCGTCCATCAGCGCCATGAGCTTGATGTGTTCGCGCCGGCCGATCTTCATGGCGCGTTTCAACCAGCCGCGCGCCTCGTCCAACTGCTCCAACTGGCACGCGTAACACGCGAGGTTGAAACAGATGATTGGTTCGTCCGGGAACTTCGTCGCCGCTGGCAACAACGCACCCCAAGCTTTCTGTAATCCGCCGGCCGCGGCACGACGCAGCGCGTAGGCGTGGTGCAGCCAGGCGGAACTGCGCGCCGGGGCTTCGGCCAGCAGATCGCGCGCGGCGACCAGCGCGTCTTCCCAGCGATGCTCGTGCGCGAGCAACGACCACCGGGCTTCCAACACATCGGGATGCCGCTGCTGCACGGGCGAGATTTGATCCAGTTCCGCCACCGCCTCAGCACGCAACCCGAGTTCCAGCCAGCCTATGGCCGCGCGCAAGTAATGCGTGTCTGGTGGTTCAAGTTTTTGCATCGCGACTTCAAACGCCAAACCCCACCAGCTTCACCCGGGGAAAAGCTGGAGCTTGAGGCTTGGAGCTTCTCTGGAGCTTGGGTGTTGGTGCTTGGAACTTCTGCCTCAACGTGCCTGTCGCACCCGGACCGTGTATTTCTTCGCGGCCGTGTTCGACGAAGTGAACTTCACCTGCTCCGTGGCGTTCTCGGTGAGAATCACAGTCTGGAATGGCGTCTCGTCACCGGTCGTGGTGCCGTCCTCACCCTTGAAGACGCAATTGGCCTGCACCTCGATGCGGCGGTTCTCGCGGTTGCGGAGATGCACGACCACTTCAAGCCGGCCATCTTCCGTTGTCCGGGAGTGGTAGGCCGGCGCCGTCACCGAATGTTGCACGCCGGGATCGAGCAACACGATTGGCTCGGAGTTTTCATAGGCCGGCGTCCTGGATTCCTGCGGCAGATACGGGCCTTTGTCGTAGGTGCTGCTGCAGCCCGCGGCGAAAAGCGCGGCGGCAATGGTGGCAATCAGCGTCATTGAGTTTTTCATAAGTTTCGATTTGGTTGCTGCATTTCGGTTTGATGATTTGTGTAAACGCTTGCCCTCTCCCCGCCCTCTCCCCCAAGGAGAGGGAGTATTATTCCGCGATGGCGAAGCAAGCGAGAGCGGTGGGCGGATCGCGCGTCGGTTTCGCAAATGAAAGTGGCGGTGGAGACAGGCGAGGGAGCGTCAAATGTTTCGTGACCTCCGGATGCTTCTCCCTCTCCCCGGGGGAGAGTAGCCCTGTTGGGTATTACACATCGAAAAATAACGGTATCGCGCAGCCACATTGGTGCAAATCGTAGGCCAAGAAAGCCTCACCTGCCAACCTGAAAACGCTCGGCAATCGAGTTCTTGTTAGGCGGCTGGAAACTGGAAATCAGATTGAAGCGATTTACCACGTTGCCAGTTGAGTGTGTGGGATATTGACCGCCCGGATCATTGAGTTTCCAATCCTTCGATTGCGCGACAAGTTATTCCCCTTGATTGGCCTGAAATTTGGAATGGACGACACCAAGCCAAAGGCTGTTGGGCGCACGAATGTACCGCCGCCTCAATGACCGCCTGCCACGGCGCACACAAACTGGGCCGCCCAGCCGCCAAACACCCGGTGTGCGGAATGGCCGGTTT
Source organism: uncultured Alicyclobacillaceae bacterium (assembly GCA_964645595.1). Classification (GTDB taxonomy): domain Bacteria; phylum Bacillota; class Bacilli; order Alicyclobacillales; family Alicyclobacillaceae; genus Alicyclobacillus_A. Next base: position 3,140 of record CAZYAH010000006.1, read on the forward strand.
TGGCTCCAAGACAAGCTCCGAGCCGGAGAGCGGAATGGCTGGTTTTGCCGCGAGGTCAGACGTTGAGCCGGTGAGCACTTTGGCCGGTTTTGAACCGGCCAATCGTAAATGTCGCCCCACCGTCTCCCGGTGGATGGCCAGTTCACGCACAATGCGCCGGTGGGACCAGCCATGCGCCGCCAAGGTCATTATCGAATGTTGCAGGCTCACGTTGAGTTGATTCATCGCGTCCTTGTGCGGGCTTCGCCGCACCCAACGCAATGCCGCCCTCAAAATGGCCGGTTCTCATTCGCTCTCGCCTGGCCGGTTTTGACCGCTCGCTGACACCTGATGCTTGCGGCTCCAAGCGATGAGCGTGGGCCGGGAGACCTTGATTTCGGTTTCGAGGCGGCGGTAGGGTCCAGCCTTGCACGCGCAACTCGACGAAGTGGGTTTCAGTGGTATGCATAACGATTCTTTCCCGTGGTTGTAGCCGATCGGGTCGAACAAATACGGTCCGAGGCGAAAAAGAAAACTAACCGCTTGCCGACCACTACTCGGCGGGTCAGTTCCGGAGCGTTCCCTTCCGCCACCGATAGAGCCGATTGTTCACGTAACCCGCCGTGCCCATCCCCAACCGCGCGGCAATCCACGCCACCGTCACCAGCGTTTCCTCGCGCAAACGCGCCGCGATCTCCACTTTAGCCCGGTCGCCCTTGGCTCGGCGCACCAGATCAGCCTCCTGCCACCTTCGCTGTTTCAATTCCCCGGCAATTATTCGCTCTGCCTTCGCCTCCGCCGTTTCCAGTCGTTCCTCCCCGTAATGCTCCGCGCCCAACCGTTCCGTCATCTGCGTCAACATCTCCTGGCGAAAGCTCGCCTCCCCGAAACACCAGCCGCGCCGGATCGCTTTGTACTCCGCGCCGGCTTCGGCTGCCCGCCGTAGCTCCGCCGCCTGCTCCAATTCCCGCCGTCCCGCCGCGCTGTCCTGGGGAATTCGATATTCACCCAACAACCGATCCACCCGCAACCACGGCCAACGTTTCCCCGGAGCTTTCAAATACTCCGGCCAACTGCTCCACCGATACGCGCGCAACCCCTCCGCCGGTGCCAGCAGCTTCGCCCGCGCCGGATTCAAATGCACGTAGTCACACACCGTCTTCAAATACCCGTTGCCGCTCCCGTCCACGACCAACGCCTTGTAGCGCCCGCTGAACAAATGCCCGAACAACTTGTGCCGCCGGTTGAACCGGGACGTGTACGTGCCCAGAAACCATTTCATGCCCGTCACCAGATTTCCCTGCGGGGTTTCGACCACCAGATGAAAATGATTGAGCATCAGGCACAGTGCATGGACCTGCCAGCCGGTCTTGGCGCAGACCTCCCCAAGCGTTTCCAGAAACCGCTCGCGGTCCTGGTCATCCTTGAAAATCTCCTCGCGCCGATCCCCGCGATTCATCACATGATAAATCGCTCCGGGATATTCCACGCGTAGCTTTCGAGCCATGCGCCAAAGACTGCTTACCTCATCAACAGTTGTCAATACCAAGAACTGACCCCTTTAAGGCCGCCGCCTCGTACCACGCGCGCCGCGCGCCGTCTTTCAAGTCCACGCCGTCGAGCAACAACTGCAACGCCTGCGGAAAGAACTGACCCCTTTATGACCCCTTTACTTTAGGATAGCACGCCTCAGGCCCGCGCGGGTGGTGTTTCTGAAAGAGCGTCCACGGAGAATGCTCCGCATCGTTAATAAGGAGAATGGGCAATGCCAAGCCGATCTTGAAGCCGTGTTGTTTGCTTCGATAGTTGATCCACCGTTCGACGAAGGATGACCATGGCCTGTTCTAAATCCCGTGCTTGTGCCACGGACTGGTACTCTTCTCGAGCGTGCCGGGCTCGAACTTCATCGACAGGATTATACGGTAATTCGAAGAGCTTTTGCTGCATGCGATTGAGATTGCGCGTGTATTGATCAATCAGTTCGACGAGACCAGCAATCTCGGCTCGCTTTGAATCTAGTTCAGCACTCGACACACTTGAGGCGCGGGGGGTCACACACCCCGCACCTAACAACGCCAAGGCGACCAGCAAACTGACAAGCTTCATATTCTTTTCAAGTGGAGGTTGTTTCGTCGTGAAGATCGTTGCAAATCATTTATTGTCTTTGGCGTCGCGCCAGATTCGCTCGCATCAGGGTGATTTGGCGAGGCGTTAAAAGGTTCTTCGAGGTTGGGCTCGCATACTTGGCGTCCGCCATCAAATTGTTTGCTTCGTCTTCGTCGTTGTCTCCGATGTAATGAACGCTTTCCGTCCAAAGACAATGACCCAGTTCATGGGCCAAGGTTTTCGACTCTGCCCAATAGCTTACGTACACTGCGGGGTCGTTGCCTGCTAGCCCTCTTAATCCTGGGTCGTCTTGAAAACCTCCGACATAATAGGCTGTGAAATGATCGGAACTCTGCCCGGCCGTCAGCGCCTTTTCCTCAGCCGTGTGCGGGTCCTTTCTTCTTCTAGGTACAGCCAGGAGAAGATCTCCCCCAATTCTCCTCATCGTTTCGTTGCTATCGATTTTTTTCTTAGTGCCCAACTTCAGCTTAATGCGTGCCTGGGCATAAATCTCATTTGCTTTCTGGAGGTCTCTGTCTGAATTATCGCGATCCAAGCCTAGCTCTTCGGCGTACAAGAGCACAACGTCAACAGTGGCCACCAGCCACGGTAATGCGCTCTTTGCGGCCGAAGCACCGACGGTACCGGTTAATGTTGCCAAGAGGCTGCTACCGCTAAATATGCTTGTTAGCACACTGTTGATCTGGAAATCGTGTCCGCTGGGATCTACGCCGTTCACCGGATTACCGTGTACATAGAGGTATTTGTGTAACGACAGCGGATCGGACGGACTCCCCTCGTACGAATCCATCGTCCAGAAGCGGCCGGTGTTGGGGTTGAGGTAACGCGCCCGCAGGTAGTACATTCCCAAGTCGCTGTCCCATTGCTCGCCCGTGTAGCGGTAATGGTTTACCGTGTCGCCCGTCTTGGCCAGCAATTGCCCATACGCATCGTAATCATATGTGTCCGTGATCGTCGTGCTCGCGCCGCTGAGGCCGCTCAAGAGCATCCGCACGCTGCCGTGCCCGTCGTAGCCGTAATAATAGGTTGATAGTTGAGGGTTGAGGGTTGGAAACACCGTCTGGCTGATCAGGTCGTGCCCATACGTGTAGCGCCGTTTCAATTGCGGCGTCAGCCCCGCAATCTCCGCCGTGCTCAACGTCCGGTTGTACAGCCGCACGTCATCCAGCGCGCCGGACATGTACGTGCCCGGGTAGCCCGCATACCCAAATAGCAACGGCGACGTCGACGTCACCGGCGTCCCGTTGCACCCGCCCGTGCTGCTTTGCACCCCATTGAGGTACATCGTCATTGCGCTCCCGTCGTACGTGCAGACCACATGATACCACTGGTTGAGTTCCAAAGCCGTCCCGCTATACACCAGCGGATAGTTCGCGCCAATCTGGAGTTGGTAGAAGATTCGTTTACCGCCGTAGGGTTCATCCCAAATCGTATAATTACGCTCGCTATCAATGCCCTTGCCGATCAGGCGCTGCCATCCGGACGGTTCGCTGTTCTTCTTGAGCCAGAACGCGATGGTGTGGTTCACCCCCAACCGCAACGATATGTGGTCGGACACACTGACCGAGTCGTCCACGGCGTCAAAGTTCAACGCCCCCTGCGCCGGCCCATGCGTCCACAGCGGCGTGCCGGACAACGTGCCGTGGCGGCCGCCGCCGGCACTGTCCGTGGCCGTGCTGCCGGTGGCGTCGTCCAGCTTCCAGTGCCCGACCAATCCAGTGCTCTCGGGTTCAGTCGTTTCATACTCCGCCAACACTTGGGCGTATCCGCTGGGGTTACGGTCGTCCACCAGGTAATGCGTCGTCACCTCACCGACCATCTTGCGCACACGATTGCCTTCGTGGTCGTAGGTGATGGCAAGGGGATAGTCGCGATTGATCAGCCGGTTCTCGGCGTCATATTCGTCCAATGTCTCGTCGCCGTTTTCAGTCCTCAGCGGATTCCCATTCGCATCGTAAGCGCTACCGTACTCGGACAACAACTGATCGCGGGTGTCGAACGTGAAGCTCTGATTCCCCATCGTGTCCACCGAGGTTACGCCTGACACCGTACGACCACTCCGATTCCCCACCAGGTCATAGCCGTGCGTAATCGTCCCCGCAGCCGCGTCACTCGCATTGAATAACAACTCCTTCGTCAACCGGTTCACCCGCGGCAACCCCGGCCCGTCATATTGATATTCCACGCGGCGACGGAGGGTTTCCGAACCATCCTTTTCCGTCACCCCCGTCCGCTGGCCGGCGGCACCCAACGTGTACGCATACCGCCTCAGCAAAGACTGGTTCCCACGCGTCACCGCCAATTCCTTGAGCCGGTTCTGCTCCGTATAGGTGTACTTGTGCATCACTCCGTTCGGGTAGATGTTGGAAGCCAGATTCCCCACCTTGTCGTAAACGTAAGTCGTTTCGTCGGTCTCGGACAATTTGAGGTCCTTCACGGAGTCAAGCCGGCCCAACGTGTCGTAATCATAACTCAATGAGACGTCCGGCGTGGCCGAACCAGGATCGGCGTTCACCGCCACTGCCGTGCGACTGTAGCCCTTGATGGTTTCCAGCGCGTTGGCGCCGTCGTACGTGTAAGCCAGCACACCTTCCGGGGTGTCCTTGCGCTGGAGCCGGCGCAGATCGTCGTAAGCGTAGTAGGTGCTCCGATTCAACTGACCGCTAACATCTACCCGTTCCAGGAGCCCCACCGCCGAATAAGCATACCGGTTGGTGGTGGCGACTTCACCGTCGTTGATCGCCGGCAATACCTTTGCCTGGACCCGATCCATCAAGTCATTGGTGATCCAGATGGTCTTGCCCCGGAAATCCGTTATGCCCTTGCGTTGCGTATAGACTCCAGACGTACCGATCTGATCCCGCGCGTAAGACACCTTCTCCAGCATCGAGTTGTGCCATCCGCTCACGGTCTCCTCCAACGATGCAGCCCCCGGCAAGAATCGGTGCGTCCGCCGTCCCAGCGGGTCGTAGCGGTATTTGGTCGTCCGGTTCAACGCATCCGTCTGGGAAATTTGGTTGCCCAGTTCATCGTAGTCATAGGAGGTGTTGAGCGCCTTGCCGCCGGTGTCCAGAGTCACCGTGCGCAACTGCCCGCGGAAGTCGTAGGCGTACGCGGTGACCACGTCGGCTTCGTCCGTCTCGGAAACCCGCCGGCCCAGGCCGTCGTATCCGGTTTTGCGGTGCTTCGGCGCGCCATCACCAGTCACCTGCGGGAATTCCACGTCCACCAAGCGGCCGACCTCGTCATAGGTATTGATGGTGATGCGGCCCAATGAATCCTTCGTAGTCAGCACATTCCCGCTGGCATCGTAGGTGTAAACGGTGTCGAGGAAAGCTCCCGACGGATTGATCGTTGCATGCAACGGCGTGACAGAGTAGGCGATGTACACCCGGTTGGTGGTCCGCCGGCCCGCTTCATCGTAGAATGACTGCGTGACCGTGCCGCGCGGGTCCATCGAGTATTTCACCCGACCCAACGTGTCGTACTCGGTGCGGTTGGTGGATACGGCCGTACCAATGAAGGTCATGGTCATTTTGTACGGCGTTTCGGTACCAGCCAATCGGGCCGCATCGTCGTCTTCCTCCTTGACCAGCGTTACGTTCTCGCGCCGCTCGACCCGCTCGGTGCGCCCGGCCGCATCATAGTATGTCCGCCTGGCCGGGGCGGTCGTCGGTCCGTCGACTATCTCAGCCTTCGCTCGCTCCTGCGCGTATTCCGGCCGGCCTTCGGCATTGTAGGCGGTTCGTGACACCGTGCCGTCGGGGTACTGCGTTTCAATCAGGTTGCCCAACGCGTCATAGACGCTGGTGCTGGCGCGATTGTAGTAGTCCTTGGAAATCGCCGCCCGGCCCAGCAGATTGAACGCCACACCATTGGTCTGAATTTCAATCCACCCTGCGCCCCCAGTATTCTCTTCCACCGCCGTGCGCAGCACCCGGTTTTGCGCGTCATAGGTGTGTCTGCTGCGGATGACCTGAGTTTCGGGCGTAGTTTGATTAAACAGTGTGCGAGTTTTTTCTTCCCACATCTGGTTCCCGTTGAGGTCGTAGCCGAAGGTGGTGACAATTACCGGGCTGTTTCGTGGCACATAACCCTCGTCATCAATTTCTTTTTCCGTCGTCTTGGTCAGGTCCCCGGGGAAACCATTTTCGGAAGCAACGATCCGATATTCGTATTCCGTCACGATTTTGTAAGGCACACCGGGCGCGGTGCGTGTCTCGGATTTCAAGAGTTTTGGCAGGATGAGTTCCCCGCCTGCTCCCGGTTCGTAAACGGGATCGTAATAATCGTATTCCGTCTTCGTGCCGCTCGGATCGAGGATGATCAGCGGATTACCCTCCGTATCGTAGCTGTACCGATTAGTTGCGCCGCTTACATCCACGCTCTTGGTGGGCAAACCGAGGTCGTTCAATTCCATCCAACTGCTGTTGCCGAGTTCATCGGCTTGGTAATTGGGTCGGCCCTTGTCGTCGTATCCGTAAGTTTTGGAATTGTTGCTGGCGTCCGTCTGGGCCTTAAGCCGCCCGCGGTCATCGTACGTGAAAGAAGTTGTCGCAATTTCTCCTGGCGTCGTACCTTCAACAGCCTCCCGCACTTCTGCCACCGCACCCGAGTCGTCATGGACCACTTGCGCTGTTTTCAAAACCGTCGTGCCGTTCGCGTCGAGTTGTTGCACATCAAGTTCCAGGGTTTGATCATTCAGATCGAATCGTGTTACCCGGCCAACGGCGTTGGTTTGCGCCACCAACCGGCCATCATAGATCGGATCCTCATTCTCAATTTCGAGGGCGCCGTACGTGTTTCCGATCACGCGAACACCACGGGGGTCGTAGATGGCGATCAAGCGCCCGTCATTGGCTTCGAGATTGGGGTCATTGGGACCGGGGCCATACACATACTTGGTGGATTCGTAAGCTGCATCCACTCCGGAACCGCTGCGTTGCACCAAATTGCTTACCGCGAGCAACTGATGGAGGTCATTGTCCATCACATAAACGACCGCCGGGTCGGTGTCGCTCATGGGATCGAAAACCTTCACGAAATCGGCATCTACAACTCCATATGTGCCGGTGCTGTATTGGAAGGTGACCTGACGTCCACAAGAATGGGTGATGGACAGTGGCTTGCCGGTTATGGCCGGTAATGGAGCAACTCCAGTGGTTTCCCTTTCGTAATCAAAGGTCAGCGTGTTCCCGTTGCGGTCACGGATCACTTCGATCAGCCACGTATCGGGCTCGTTTCCGGGCAATGGCTTTAACGGGATATTGAATTCATAACTCGTCCCATCCGGATCCACGTAAATGAATGGTCCGACGTCGCCGCTGAACGTCACGGGTTCACCGTTTTTCCAATCGTCTGGGTCCACTTCAGTCACATCAATTCCGTCCATCCGCAATGCCGAAGTGCCGCTGAGTTCGCCTTGCATTGGATCATAAGGATTCAGCACAATTCTGTAATCTTCCGAATTGAGATCGTAAAAGAGGAGGTCAGTAGCGGGGGGGCCATCGATTGAAGCTTGATAATAAAGGGCCTCTCCTCCAAGCAAGGTCACCGTAACGAGATGCGGAGTGCTATCCGTGATCGGATAATACGGAATCGACAAGAGATAAGCGGCCTCAGTGCCTTGCCAACCGGTCCTGAGTGGCGCGGCCAGTTTCACCGACGGTGCAGTCCAACTCGCGGTCCATCCGACTGCGAGTCCGCGAGGGGCCAACTGCGTTGAACGACTGTTGTACGACCGACTTAGAGTGATCGACATGCCCGGCCCAGGGATTTGAAGATCCGAGACTGAAGTCTGAAACGTGCTGAGATCGGGAAGCACTCTCACCACGACGTTCGCTCCCGTCCCCGACTTTGTTCGAAAGACGCCCGAGACTTGCTCGCGTAGAAGGCTGTCTTTCTCCACAGCTTCCGCAACCGCCCATAGCCTATGCTCTCCACTTGGTGTCTGATGCCAGATAAATTCGGTTTTGCCTTCCTCCGACACGCCAATCAACTGGTCATCATGGTAGTAACTCACACGCCTCAGGTTTGGCACCGAACCGTCCAATGAGAGTACAAGATTGGTAGGGCCGTTGAAGTATAGAGGTGAGATGGTGTTTTCATCTACCATACGTCCACAGACCAAAAGACGAACTGTGCTATCAAAATCAGATGCCAAAGCGTCCTCCGTCCACTTAATCGTCTTTTCACCCAAATCACCAGCAAGTCCTTCCCTCGTAAGACTGCGGAAGGCAAAATCAAAATACACAGTTTGGCCCACCTGCAGCGCACGAATCGGATCGCCGGGGGGGGCCGGGATGTCTTGAAACTCGTCGGGCAGGGTGAACTCGCACCGTGCATTGGCGCCTTCATAGATGGATCGCAGCACTCCATTGAGCCGGACAAAGATCTGGAACTTAGCTGCCCCTTCAGGTTTGTTCCAAGTGAGACGGAAGGCTCGCTTGCCGTCTTGGTCCTTGATCTGTTCCCCTCTGAACGCCAGTGGCGGCAGCGGTGCCAGGGTCGCCAGCGGGCGTGCGACTTCCGGGTTCGAGTCCACTTCCCGCCCAGTGGGCGTAATGGCGGTGATTTTGTACCAGTGATCCACTCCGTTCTGCGCCCCTATATGCCGGTAGGTGTTGGGCGGATTGCTGAAACCATCGGTGGTATTCTGGCTCGACAGGATTTCAAACGGTCCATTTTCGTTCAGGGAGTGCCTGACGGTAAAACCATTGGCTCGAATGGGCGACCACACAAGGTCCACATAACTGTTACCGGGCTTGGCCGGCATCAAGGTGAAGCCATGGTCCTGGCTGGGGGTAATAATGGTGGTTTCTGGATCCTCCGGATCATCGCGCTTGAGCATTGCCAGCTTGGGGTAACGGTTGTAGTGCTCGTCAATGGCGGTGACGCGGTAGATGTAGTTTCCACCGTTGACCACATCGTCATCCAGATAGGCCAGGCCAAAGCCCACATCCGTCAACACTTGATGGGCTGTCTCTGCTTGTCCCTCGAGCTTTCGCTCAACGAAGAACTGCCAGTTGGTCTGGCTCAACATCTCTTGAGCGGTCGGTTCGGGCGTTCCGCTGGCCCACGGCACTTTCCACTCCACCAGAACCATGCTGTCGTACGGCGAAGCTTCCGGTTCGAATTCGAGAACAGCGATCGGAGCCAGTTCGGAATCATCCTCGGGCTGCTCCGTGGCAATCGCCGAAAGTTTTGAAGCCGCCGAATCAACTACGGAATGAGCGACGACCACGTAAGAGTACCACTTAGAGGGGTCCAATTCCAAAGGTTCCAACTCCGCATCTTCGTTCGTGGCTTTGTCGTGCCAGAAGCGATTGGCCGATACATTTTCACCAATTTGTGTCCAATCGTTTTGCAGGTCGGTTAAGGTCACACTCGTGGGCGCTTCTCCAAGGGTGTCCGTGGTTATAAAGTACACGCTATAGTAATCGCTTTGCTCGTCATGATCCCACTGGAGGTAAACCTGCTTGTAACCAGGCTCCGCCCGCAAAGCCGCTCCTTCCCAAGCGTTGAGGTCAGGAAATACCGGCCCCACACCAATCGAAGGCTCGCTTACTTCGCCGCCGACAAGCGCCGCAACCGTGATTCCCTTGCAGGTGGCAAAAGAGGGAATGTTCCAGGAATACCGGTAGCCGACCGTTTTCTCGCCATTCGGTAGAAAAAGCGGAACGGGGGAACGTTTGAGGCTATGAAGCGGTACGTCCCGCCGGTGTTTCTTTTGCAGGCTGCGGCCGCTCCGCGGATGATTGTCCAAAAGCTGATACTCAATGCGGAAGCCCGTGAGATGTTCCCCCCAGTTCGGTGCTTGGGCGAAATAGGCAACGTTGAGCCCCTGAATGTAGTAATCATCTATCAGCATCCGGTTCAACCGAACGAGATTGTCACCGGTCGCCGTAGCACATCCTCCCAGCAGAGTTTCGGTGGCGTCGCGAAGGTTAACGAACCAATCTTCATTCGCATTGTAGAGGCACGGGGAAGGTCTCTGGATAATCCGGTTCAGCGCGCCCGCCAAGGTAATCGCCTTTTGCTCCGGGGACGCATGCGGATTGAGGAGAATCGTTTTCTCGAAATCGTTATTGTCATCCGTCTCATCTGGATCCTCGGTAAACTGATTCCAAAGCCACGCCGACAACGGATCCGAGGATTCAAGCTGGGTTATGAAGGAATCCACCAATTCTTTGTTGAATTCATAGGGCTGGAACAGCCATTGGCCGCTGGCGCTGGTGACCGGCCCGGCCCAATCCAACGTCAATTCGTCATGGCCTTCTTCGGCCTTGCTGGTCAACCATTGGTCGGAACGCCAGTCCGTCGAAATCACAGGAGCGGGCAAGCAGGCCACAGTTCCGACCGGTGGGACCTGCCCTGCATTTGAATTCTCGCCTGCCGTACTCCACGCCACCACCTTGTAGAAGAAGGTTCCGGTCGTGTCATCAATGTAAGCGGTGTCGTTCGTCCGCACCGTCGCCAACAGTTCATACTCCACATCATCGGCGGATCGCAGGATGCGGTATTCCTGTGGCAGGCTGACTGCGGCGACCGGGGTCGCTGGCGTCCAAGCCAGCCTTACCCCGCCGCAAGCCCGACGGTTTGCCGAGAAGCTGACAGCGACTGGGGCTGCCAAGGGACGGGCGGCGACTTCCCAAGACCGTGGAGTTTCCACCCCGCGCACCACAGCAGAAATCGCATAATAATAGAGTGTGCCGTTCACCAAACCTGAATCCATGTAAAAGTTGTTTTTGCCGTCGGCCACTTCCCCAAATGGCTGAAGATCATCACGCGTCTCTCCGCGATAAATCAGATACTTGGCCGCGTCTGGATAATGATTCCAACTTAGCTGCACCTTTCCATCCATTGATTTGGCGGCGAGCCCGGTTGGTTTGCCCTGTTCCTCAGTGCCGACAGCATAGGCCGTCCAATAACTGCTAAAGACAGCGGTGACGTTTTCGATGCCCTGAATGCGCACCGCATCGGTGAACACTTTTTCGCCGTAGTAGCCATAATCCGACGGAGCCGGCCCCAGCAGTTGGTACATGTTTTCTCCCCAACCCCAAAGCGCGCCCCGTTTGTCAATGGCGAAGAAGCATTGATACCCGGCCACCACTTTGGTAATCCCCTCCAGCGATTCAATCTTCTTCGGCGCGGTGTAAACATGGGCCGGGGGTTGAGGATGGTAGGGTGGCAGATGGCCCCAGACAAACACGTTGCCTTGGTCAGTCAAGGCAATACCAAAAGCGTCCCCCGCATCCACCGACACAACATGTTCACCGGGTTTGAGCTTTTCTGGTGGAATCGTGACCTCGGAAGGCGCCTTGCGGTTAGGGAAGGCAACGTCAGCTTTCATCCCGCTCCGGAAGGCGTCCTGCACCCTTTCGAGTGTGGAGTTGGCGTAGGGGTTAAACGATTGCTTCGCAACGTCTCCGTTGGGATCGTCGGCGGGAACATAACCGAATTCCCAGATCTTCCCGCTCTCCGTCAGCGCAAGATAGTGATACTGGCCGACGCTTAATTGCTTGACGGGGTCGGTAGGGCCAAAAAAATCAAGCTGTCGGGGTTTCGCGAAATCCCACGCCTCGTCCGATTCAGGATTGCGTCCGGCGAATTCCTTGTACTCCTCGAAATAATCCTTCTGCTCCTTGTCGGAAGGGATAAAGGACTCACCGATCATACCCCACCACCAGATGGAATTGTCCGAGCATCGGACGATCACCGCGCCGGGACCGGTGTGAACTTCCTCCGCAGTTCGATCCTGTGGCAGGGGAATCTGTTGCGGGCTAAGACCGTAGGCATAAGTAAGGTCCCAAGCAACAACATTTCCATGCTTCCTCGAATAGTAGAAACGAAAAGCATCTCCGGTAGCGTGACCGTTTCCATCAAACGTCATATACCGTCCAAGCTGTCCGTAGCCGAGTGCGTACTGGACATCAGGATATCCCTCATAACCCCAGGTCCAAAGCGTACCGTCTTCCATCAGCGCAACTCGCATGTCACTCCCAAAACTGCTTCCACCGGCGATCATTTTGACGGGGTAAAACGGTTCGGAACGCCCTCCAAACATCGGCTTCCGAAAAACGGTCGGTGACAAGGCCAACGGCCCATACGGAAAAAAAACATGACTATCCATATTCTCGCCCGCAGTGCTTGGCCCCCAAGGCACCAGTGCCGTTTCATCCGACCGTGACCGGAAAACGGCCTTGCCAAAGGCATAATTACCAGAGTCGTACCCCCACTGCCATAACTGGCCGTCTTCGGATACGGCATCCACGCTCATGATATCCGCCCGCAACGACGTCACATTTTCCAAATCCAATACCGGCACAGGTGGATACACAAACCCGTAAAGCCAGGACGGGTTCAGCGGGGAATTCGGCTCACTTCCCCAACTGGGATCGAACGGTATAACGTTTTTGGCTGATTGCCACTGCAACTCTTCCATGAGTGTCCAAGCTGAATTGTTCAGCCCCCATGTGACGTAGTCCGAAATTCGTCCGTTACCCAGTTGGCCATAATGATTGTCACCCCAAGCCCACAATTTCGCCTTTGGTTTTTGCCGAATGTGAACTTCTCGTGGTGGCGAAGACTCCGCACTTTCATGCGCCGCAACAATGGTGAAGGCGGCTGGCATCGCCGCCTCCAGTTCTGCGGGTGGCACCCACACGGCCCGGGCATGGATATCAATGGTGCAATGATCGGGACTGAAAGGATCACTACCAATGTATAACGTGCCACTAACCACCGTCTTCACTTTGAAAACGGAGAAATTGGCGGCGCCAACGGCATTCTCCCGCAGGATTTTCATCGTCACCGTGAAGCCGCCGTTGTTGATGGGAAGGTTCAGGTCATTAACTTGCGTGAGCGTGGGGGTAGGGCCGCCGTTTACGAGGAGATCAACCGTGCCGCTGGGAAGAGTTCCGTGATCGTTTTTGACTTCGACGACGTAATCGCCCGCGTGCAGGAGATCAATGTTTGCCAAACGCAGATAGTCCCGCGTTTCGCCGCGCAGCATTTCGCCATTACGCTTCCATTGATAGGTCATCGGACTGGCGCTGATGGCGGAGACTCTGAAGTCAACGAACTCGTCCCCCACGTCGGTGGTGATGGTTTTCGTTTCGGTGTCCGACACCGTCACATCGTCTGGCAGGACTCGGATGATGACGTTTTGTGGCACCACAGTCCCTATGACATGAACGACTGCCTCTGCAGTGGTCGCTTCGCCCTGATCATTGCGAACTACTGCCCTGTATTTGTATGTGCCAGCGGTGCTTCCGGGGATTTCGATGATTTGCCCCGCCACCCCCTCAATTTCACTTCCGACTGGATCCCAATCCATCGTGACCGAGTTCCAACGTTCCCACTGATACTGCAGCGGCAGACTTCCCTGCGCAACGACACTCAGCGCAAGACTGCCGCCGATGAGCACGGTCGTTTCTTTTTCCGGCTGCTGCGTAAAGTATGGAGCAATCCGGGGATAAACGTTCAAAACCGCAGACCAACTCTCAAGCCAGGGCAAATTCTCGCTCGTGACGGCTACACGATACAACCCCTTGTCGGCAATCTGCGCCTGAGGAATCTCATACGCGGATGTAGTCGCACCCGCAATATCCACGCCGTCTTTCTTCCATTGGTAAAATACAGTCGGGGTTCCAGCGGCCTTAACACTGAATTTCACTGTTTGACCAACCTCCACACCTTGGGGTTGAGGATGGGTGACAATCTTGCGCCAGAGCGTTCGATTCAGGGTCAAATGAACATCGTAGCTGCTGGTAACGGTTCCCAAGTCGTTCTCGATCGTCACGCGATAGTCGCCATTATGGACACCATAGACCGTTTCCGGGATCACAAGGACAGGAAGGCTAGTCGGGGCCCCTACGGGGTTGTATGGACCACCGGACAACGAGCGGTACCAGCGATAGGTTAAACCCGTTCCTTGGGCAGCGACCCAAATCTCTGCACGATCCCCTTCCTTCACGGTTTGATCGTCCGGCTTGACTTCTACGACGGCTGGCAGCTTGACAATGGCATCATTCGGGATTTTCCCAGCGCTGCCCGCAAAGCAGATTTGCTGAATCTCGAAATCGGTGAGTGCTCGCGAGTACACGGACAATTCGTCAATCGTGCCCCGAAACGCCCATCCGATCATGATCGCTGAGGACAGATCCAGAGTCTCGGGGGGAGACAGAGTAGTCCCCTGCTGGCTCGCAAGGACCCCATTGATATAGAGCTTCAAATCATACCCCGTCGCCTTAGGATAGAGGACCGCCGCAATGTGCGACCAACGCTTGAGCGGAATTGTTGCCGAAACGGTTGCCGCGCCGGAGGCAATTTGAAACCTGATAATCGTATGGTCTGGAGTTGTCGAGCGAATGGTTTCGAGGGCGTACGCAGTTTCCTCCCCATCCGCACGGCTGAAGATGATCCCGTCGCGGCTTCTTGTCGGAGAAATCCATCCCTCGATCGCAAAGGGTCCGGTAAATGCAAACGCTGCATCGTCTCGCACCTTGATCGGGCGTTCAGTATCGAAGCCATTCCCGCCGAAGCCATACCCCACGAGACCGCCGTAAAAGTTGGGCAACCCGGGACGCAGCACACTGTCGCTGTAATCGTATTCCAGCGCATGAATGGCGTTGTGAACGCCAGTCTGGTCCTCCATGTTGCCCTCACCCCGCCACCACGCCACCAAGCCGCGTGGCACTGGACAGCCTCCGCCATATAAGCCGGACGCGATGGGGCTGTCTTCTGCCCCATCTTCGATCGCAAATGCCTTAACCAAGGTTTTGGCGACATCAATCTCAAGCGGCTGGGAAGGATCATACTGGAGAGTGGAACGCGTGGGGTCGCTGCCATCGAGGGTATAGAAAATCACGGCATTAGGATGGTCCGGCACACTCAGTGTTACAGTCACCGGCACCCCGACCGAATTTGCCGGACTGAACTGAACCGCTGGAACCCGAGGTGGACTTTCGCACACCGGACCAGACTCGAAGATGCGTTCGACGGGACGCAGCCACGCTGCTGTCCAGCGCCGGGACGCAGAGGCATCTGACTTTCCAATCAGCCGAAACGTGTAATCATGCGACGCCGTTGCCGTTGTGCTGTCTAGTTGACTGGCAATCAAATTTGCCGAATGCGCCCAAGTATGGAACGGGTCCCAGATAACTGATGAGCCACCCGATACGCCGAAGTGCCAATCATAAATCCCCTGGTACCAGCCGTAATACCAGCCATTGAGTGAGTCCCCGTATCCCATGGACCAAGAGAGTCGTTGATAGGCAATCCTCGCGGTGGGGTCATAGCCGGAAGAAGTCATCACGTCGCAGTCATTGGGCGCCAAGAAGAGCGGAAGCGTTACGTCTCCGAATTGCGCCCGTTGGTACAACACATCCACCAAATAACCAGCAATTATCTTTTCTTCTTCGTAGTTAAAGGTGACGGTTCCGAGCGTGGCATTTTCGACTGAGCCGCCAAAGAACACCCACTTTCCCGGCAGGACAACATCGTGATAACCCAGCGTGCCGACATAACAAACCGTCAGACTGGCGGTGGAACTGACCGCGGTTTCGCACTCGTTGGCGACAGCAACCGTATAAACTCCCACATCGGCGGTGGTGACATCAGAGATTTGCAGTATAGCTGTGGCGGCGCCCGATATGTTTCCGCCATCTTCCAACTCTTCGCCATCCTTGCTCCACTGATAAGATGTGGGGTTGCCGGACCCAACGACACTGAAAACCGCGTTCTCCCCCACATCCGCTTTCTGACTCAGCGGCTGGGTCGTGATTTTGAGGCCGGACTCAATCCGGACGGTGAGAGGCACCACCGTTGTAATCGTAATATCGCCGGATCCCGGGCAAGCCGTCCCCGTCGAATAGGTGAGTTGGTACGTTATCGTTCCCGAACCCGCCAGCGTAGGCGTAAACGCCGCGCATAAGCCCGAGCCATTCACGGTATAACTTCCAACGACCACCTGCCAAGAACTGGAAACTACAACAGGCTGGACATTGTAATCGGTCGTCTGGCTCTGGGAGCAGTCTGAGAGTGTGGTGGTGGTGGTAACCTGACCAGGATTATTTATCGTGGTTATGCACTTAGAAGCGCTGCTACCCCGGCACACCGTCACCGCATCCATCGAGGCAAATGCGACGCTTGGGGCTGAAACACAATTGTGGGTGGAGCCCTCAATGCAGGCGTTGATGTTCTCTTGCGCGGCCGCGCTAAAGGTCGCCACTGCCACTGCCAACAATGATGCCAGGAGGTTTTTCATGTGCGATTCCGGTTCCAAGTCGAGGGTTCAGATTCTTGCAGCAAACGTTTCAGCGCAGCCTTGGTCGCCACGCGCAGCGGCTCTTTCTCTTCAAATTTCATGCGGCGCAACAAATCAGCCTGAGCTGCGCCGCCCAACCGGCCCAACGCCGCAATCGCCGATATTTGAAGTGCGATATTGGTCGACTTCTGGGCCAGAACTTCTGCGACCGGCAATGCACTGGTAACCGAGCGTTCAGCACAGACCTGCAACGCCGCAATGCGCACCGCCGGGCTTGTTTCGTTTGATTCGGCCAGGTTGAGGGCAAGCTCCTCAATGGTTTTTCCGTCCAGTGCCGGGTCAACGGCAGTCAGACGATGCAAACCCAGCAGCGCGGTTCCGGCAATGGAGGTTTGGTCACCAACGGCCTTCGACAGCACGCCCAAGATGGTTGATTTCGCCGCGGCGTTCTCACATGTCCCCTGCTCATACCACGCAACGAGATGTTGGATGGCGTAATCACGAATAACCACGTCCTGCTTTGGATCGTTGTAAATCCCGGCCAGCAAATCGCTCAGTCCAACCGGCGGGATGGTCTGTCTTCTGAGGGTATTGAGGATGTCATTCTTCAGCGCATGCACGCCCGGCGGCTTGTAATCGGTTTCTTCGGGCCGCGTTTTCACGAACAAATACAACGTGTTGATTTCCGTGCGGCTCAAGTCTTCGCTCATCGCGCGAACCGTCTTGAGCTGGTCGGCCACACCAACCCGCCACAGTTCTATCAGCAGAACTTGCGGTTGATCTTCCATTCGTAGGCGAGACGAATCGGATACCGCAGGCAACACATCCGTTCCGATCAGGCCAGGCTGAGGAGGAATGATGCTGTTACTCACTGACTCACCGCTGGTGGTTTCAAGAGCTTTTGGCAGCGCGCTCCTCCCGTCAATCGCATCGC
The DNA here is from genome assembly GCA_964645595.1 of uncultured Alicyclobacillaceae bacterium. Taxonomy (GTDB): domain Bacteria; phylum Bacillota; class Bacilli; order Alicyclobacillales; family Alicyclobacillaceae; genus Alicyclobacillus_A. The sequence continues at coordinate 20,449 of CAZYAH010000006.1, forward strand.
CAGCCAGCCCCGGGACTGCCAGCCACAAACACACAATCCCTACCGTACTGAACAGAATGTTGCGGTGCAGATTCATTTGGGATTCCCCGGCCAGCCAATCAGCACCCCGTTTTGATAAACCTTGGTTGCGTGGCACACGCTCGTGGTGACCCCGGCAGCGCGAATGAACCGCACCCGGCAAATCCCGAGCGTGTCAAAGTCCGCAGCTGTAAGGGTTCTGGTCACGGTGCCATCGTCAAATGTTACGCCACTGACCAGAACGCGCAGTTCAACCACCACTTGAGGCAGAACCGGGCTAAGCACCAAAGCGGCTTCGATCATCTGGCTTCCGTCGTTGTAAGATCCCAAGTGACGCAAGTAGGTGTCCACGCCGCTGAGCAGACGAAATCCTTCCACCGTGGCGCTCGCCAGGATTGGTCCTTCGCGGCCCAACCGCGCCGCCACCATCCGCGGTTCCGCTTCGTCGTTGATCACGCTCATCTGCCTCGCGTTGACGCCGAGTTCCGCTGGCGCAGGAAAGCGGGCCATTTTCAGTCGAGGATCCGCATCAAGCGCAACCATTGGCGGCAGGTTGGTGCAATCCCAATAGCGCCGCTTGTTCACCCACGCCACCACCGGGTCATCCAAGGAAGCTCCGACCACTTTAACGGTGATACTGCGCGTTGCTTCCGTTGGAACAAATGTACCACGAACCGCGAATGTCCCGGTCTCATCGAAGCGATGCACAATTGGCGCTATCGGAACCGTCGTGTAATTGGTCACCCCCACCACCGCGATGCGTATCGTCCCGGCAATTGCGTTCGTTGGCGCAGCCGTCAATAGCAGCGAGTCCCCCTTGCGAATCACAAGGTTATCCGCTTCAAGCAGGTTGGTTTCCTCCCACACTATCTGCCTCATCTCGGTCAAGGCACCGTTTTGGTAGGCTGCCTCGATCACGGTCCCCGCTTCGACCGAGAGCGGCACATTCGCATACCAGCGATGTCCTGGCCCGCGTTGAATCTGAACGGGAGACAACGGTTCTTGAATCCCGGCGGCCAGAACCATCATGCTCAAGTACTGCCCGCGCCCCTCCACACAAACTGGCGACACTAAACTCGCCGCAGGGGCAATATCCATGCCGTTCTGCGCATACACGCGATTCTCGACCCAGTCCTTAAATCCATTGCCGTTGAGATCGGCTCCATGCAACACTTGCAGCCGGACGGCCTCGACCCGAAGCGAGCAGCGGGGCGCGGCGTTGTCCCAGAAAATCCTCACCGTGTGTGGCCCGGCACGAAGGAACGGTGTAAAGCAACGCACAAGACCATTGGTTTGATCGCCGTACGACAGGTTGAACCTCCCAAGCGGTTCGCCGTCGATGGAAATGATCAAGGGCAACTCGGCTGCCGGCTTTTTGAAGTTCTGCTCGCGCCCCTCCACTTCGATCCGGTAAGCGTCATCCGCCGGCGCGGTCACGACGTAATCTACGTATCCGCGCATGTCCAAGGCGTGAATGGCTCCGCCGTCCCGTTCCCAATTGCCGAGCATCCCGCTCGTCGGATAGCCGGGCAATTCCAGAACCGTGTTAACCTGGAGGTTTTCCGCAACCGACGCATTGGTACCGGTTTCGCGCACTTTCATCCAATCAAACAGACCCTTGCCGGAAGAATCCTTGCTCTGCCAATCGAATCTCCGCGGATACGCCTCGACCCGCACGTCGTCAAACCATGTGTCTCCCGTGCTGCTGCCGACACCAGCCGAACCGATAGCCACGCAATCAAGGAAATGGTGAGCCGCACCCGTGACCACCTTTCCAAGGACGCCGTCCACGTAAAATGCGACGGTATGACCGTCCGCGGCGCGCCGGATCTCGAATTGATGCCAGCCCTCGGAACGATCCGGGGTGCCGGGCGCATCCAAGTTAAACCACCCGGAGTTCGTTCCACGCAGAACTCGACCCTGGTACTTCATGCTGTTTGTCGCTTCGCCAATCAGCGCGCCGGTGTTGCGTTCAAACTCGGCATCGTAGCGGCCGATCGCGAACAGTTGATGCAGACCGCCACGAGGTGCATATCTCGTGTGCCCGGGCCCGGTGTAGCCCCGCAGTTCCCCGAACGCCCGACTTTGGCCATTAGTGGTATCGTAAATCCAGAAGCTCGCGCCGACGCGCCCAGCCAGTTCGACGCCCAGATTGTGATACATTTTGTCCCCGGAACCAGAAAGCAAGGCGCTGATCGACCCGCCCGGGGTGTGGTTTTGTAGATCAGAAAGGTGCAAGCCATTCGTTGACGCAAATGGAACCCAGTTGGTGAGATTGCCCGACTCAAAATTGTCCCGGAAAACAACCGCAGACCTGACGGTCAGCGTCGCTACAACACTTGTAACCGCGCCAATCGCATTGCGCACAACCACCGAGTAACCGGCGGCATCATTATGCGCCACGCCGATCAGCCTCAATGTTGCCGTCTGCGCTCCCGCCACATTCCGATAGTCCTGCAATTCTTCGCCATCTTTCCTCCATTGATAGCTCAACGGCCCGCCCGCAGCGGACACACCAAACTCCACATTTGCGCCATAGTCCGCCGTTTGGTCAGTCGGTTGGCTCACCAGCGTCGGCGGTGATATTTGTGCCGTCGCTGTTATCACTGAAATCAAGCAACCAATTAATAGCCACAATGGCCGCTTCGCCGCGGAATAAATGTTTTTCATGGTCAAAGTCGCTAATGCGTGTCCTCAAGATGGTTCGCCACAACACACTCAAGATCGGTACAGTTTTCACCCGTTACACCTTTTTCCAAGGTCAGTCCTTTCAATCAAAGGATTGATGTTTTCTCCTTCTCAATGAGTTCTCCCCAGCGACGCCGAGCGAGCAACCTGTTGAGGTTTTTTACGGACGATTTCGGTTATCCACCCGACGCCGATTGGAGTCAATGATTCTTTTCCAAACGCGATGAATTTTTTGCGCGTTCGCAATACACACCGGAGCTAGGGGCTCTTCACGCAAATCCACTCGCTCGAAATATAGGGTTCGCAATAGCACTCCGACTCGATTGAATTTTCCACATACTGTCTTCCCAAATGAGATACGGGCGACAAATATCAATCTTTCAGACAATCGCTGAAATCGTTAATGCTTGTGACCCAGCGCATTGCTCGATTTACTCTAACGCTCATGTCGAAACACGAGAGCCAATGCCACCGCGTCGAAGGTGTCCATCCGGGAATCCTCACTCGTCCACGCCCTGCGTTTGGGCGGCAGGCACGAGCCAAGTTCCCCGGGAAACCGCTTGGCAATGATTTCAGCCAGCGCATGTTTGGTCCCCTTGCCATCGGCGAAAAAGATTTTCCTTACCTTTTCAAATCTAAACAGCTTCACACTGACGTTGCGTTTTGCGGCCAGAGCGATGATTCGTTTGCTGAGCGCCTTGATTCGAGGAGCACGGTGGGAGTTTTTGACGAACGTGTCTTGCAGCACCATTACTCCGGGTCGGTACTGAGCAATAAGCTTTTTTACCATTGCGAGCGACTGGGCGTTCTTGTCCCCTTCTATCCGCTTCACACCCCAATCGACAAGCGTTTCCCGCCCTTCGAGAACTGCAAAGCCGAAGCCTCTGGTTGTTGGTGCGATGGCCAGAATGCGTAATTGTTTGTTAGGGATACGCTTCATGAAAGGTTGAGAGGGTTATTGGCAAGGCTGGTAAAGAGCTGCCGCTTATGGGCATTTCGCCGAGTGGACTTCTGGCGGTCCATTCTCGCGACCAGCGTTTTGGCCCGTGTCGCCACCTCCTGTTCGACTTCTTGATACAACCCGCCAAACAGTTCCCGAGCCGGTCGTTGAAAAATCGCTTCACACGCCAGGGCAGTCTCGAGACTCGGAACGCGAACAAAATTTTCATACCGCGAAACTTGAGTGCCAATTTGGGTGCCCAGAAGAAAGGCCACTTCGTCTTGGGATAAAGCCAGGCGTTTCCTATTTGCTCGCAAGTAATTTGGAAGTTGAGATGAAGTCATGTGAGGAGGAAGGTGACGAACTCCAAGGGAGCTTAGGCTTACAGTATCGGATTGGGAAAATTACCAAAGGGGGCGGATCTTGCCGGAAGCGGCAACCTTTTACCTAAACACCGAGCGTATAGGCTCGGTGGAAAGCGCGCATATTAAACCATGTATTTCGTTTTCAGTCAAATAGCAGACTGGCAAACTTGCCAGATCGGGCAAGACCTGCCGTCTTTGGCTGGTTCGTGAAGGGGGATATATTCAGACGTGATATGACCACGACCCCAACTATTCACGACTTGTATCCAGACCTCACCGACAAGGAACTGGCAGAAGCGGAAGACAATCTGGAGCGGTATCTGGCCCTGGTGCTCCGCATTTTTGAGCGCACGGAACTGGAAACGGCTCCACAGACCGACCTATTGGCACCGGGCACGGTTCCGGTATCATAAGGCACCCCTCCAGTCGAAGGCTTCAGCTTAATCATCATTCACCACCATGCTGGGATACATAGGATACATACGCGTTTCCACCACACGACAAGGCCAAGGCGTGTCGCTTCCCGTCCAAAAGGACGCCATTTTGCGTTACGCCGAACGCAATCAGTATCCCGTCGGGCTGTGGCTTGAAGAAATGGAGACGGCTGCCAAGCGAGGTCGCCCGATCTTCAATCAAGCCATGAACCTGCTTCGCCAGGGAAAGTATCAAGGGATCATTCTTCACAAGCTGGATCGTGGCGCGCGCAATCTGAAGGATTGGGCCGAGATCGGCGAACTCTCGGATCAGGGCGTCGAAGTTCATTTCGTAAGTGAGAGTCTTGACCTTCAATCACGAGGTGGCCGCCTCTCTGCCGATATTCAGGCCGTCGTGTCCGCCGATTACATCAGGAATCTGCGGGAAGAAACCCGCAAAGGGTTTTACGGCCGTTTGAAACAGGGCCTGTATCCGTTGCAAGCGCCAATCGGATACTTGGACAACGGCAAGGGCAAAGTGAAAACCATCGATCCCGTGAAGGGTCCATTAGTGAGAAAGGCATTTGAGTTGTACGCGACAGCACGTCACAACCTCGCAACGTTGGGCGAGGAGTTGTATCGGCTTGGTTTGCGCAACCACAACGGTGGCCGCGTAGAAAAGACCAGCTTATCCCTCCTGCTCAACAATCCCTTTTACATCGGCATCATGCGAATCAGACGAACCAATGAGAACTTCGTTGGCATTCACGAACCCCTCATTGGAAAAATGCTGTTTGACCGCGTGCGAAAGGTGCTGACCGGCAAAGTGAATGTCCGCACCCAGCGCCATGCTTTTTTGTTTCGGCGGATGCTTTCCTGCGCCACCTGCCGCTACTCCCTCATAGGCGAGCGACAGAAGGGGCATGTATATTACCGTTGTCACAGCAAGCAGTGTCCCCCAACTGCCATCCGGGAAGAAGTCATGGGAAACAAAGTTGGCCAGTTGCTCCACACGCTCCAGTTCAGCGACAAGGAAAAGGAGTATTTCAGGGCGCGGATTTCAAAATTGAGAGAGACATGGGCGAGCCAACAGGAAGATGAAAAGCGAAGCATGACGCTCCGGCTTGACCAGGTCAAAGACCGGCTCAATCGGTTGACCGATGCCTATCTGGATCAGGCTTTGGACAAAACTATGTTTGAGGAAAGAAAAAAGGGCCTCCTTCTCGATCAGAAGACCATTGAGGAGAATCTTGCGAATTTGAGCCGCGACGATCAGCGTGGACCGAATCGGCTGGAAAAATTCCTCGAACTGGCCGGCAACGCTTCGTTGAGCCACGAATTGGCATTGCCCGATGAAAAACGTGAAATGGTCACTATTCTTACCTCGAACCGTTGCGTGGCGGGAAAAAACGTAGATGTGAAGCCATCGCTTCCGTTTCAGGAGATCGCGACCCGGTTCGAAAATGCAACTTGTAGCCTAGAGCGAGCCATACCTCGAACTTGGGACCGCTTGTTGGGCATTTTAACAAAGTTAAATGCCGCCGGCCAGCTGCCGGATTTGCCTGCGATATTTGCTCGTCGGGATCAGGATAACAACGGTGAGATTACGCACAAGGAGTCGAAAGTTGCCGCATTGGGTATATCGACGCGTTGAAAGGCTGTTGTCCTCAGAGCTAACCCTCTGATTCCTATGACGACTTCGAGAGATACGCGCGAAAAAAAGGCGCCCCGTGGGCATCACTGTCAGTGATGACCTTTAGTCGTCCCGACCGGGTCACATTGAATTGTATTTCTTCTCCGGCATCGACAAATGCAATGAACGCCGAATCTAAGTTGTATTTTTTCCCTTTAGCAAATTCTCCAAAATACTTTTGGACATCTTCCTCGCCTGCAATGGTCGCAGAT
>CAZYAH010000007.1:0-23200 GCA_964645595.1 uncultured Alicyclobacillaceae bacterium
GAAAACAGGAAATGGTAGATCGTAAGAGCTTTTTTCCCCCTTGCTATGCTCGATTTACGATTCACGATTTCCGATTTCCGATTAACGATCTTCTATGAAGGGAATCATCCTCGCTAGTACCCACTGCCGGACAGGGGACAGCATAAGCCGGTGCCAAACAAGGACAAGATCAAGCGAGTATTCGGCGTGGAGATGCCGCACTGGGAAATCCAGCTCCGGTCCTGCCTCACCGGCCTGGTTGCCACCGGCGAGTGGCAACAAAAACTGCGGGCTTGACCGGAATCGCGGATCGGATCCATCCGCGCAACGCCTTTAACCCGACCCTGCCGTGTCTGACAAAGCCGCTTCGAGCCAGGCAACCGTCGCGGTCATCATCGTCAACTACAACGGCGGGGAGCTGCTGCTGCGGTGCCTGCGTGCTTTGTCCCGCCAGACACTGGCGCCGCGCCGGATCTATGTCGTGGACAATGCGAGCCGGGACGGTTCCACGGACCGCGTTCCCGAGGAATTCCCCGCGGTGTCCCTGATCAAACTCGAGACGAACACCGGCTTCGCCGCGGGAAACAACCTTGCTGTGCGCCGTGCGGAGGGCTGCGAGTGGATCGCGCTACTTAACCCCGACGCGTTCCCGGAGCCGGCGTGGCTCCAGGCGCTGCTTGACGCCGCCGCTCGGCATCCCGAGTACACCTTCTTCGGCAGCCGCATGCTGATGGCCGATACGCCGGAGCTGCTTGACGGTGTCGGAGACACCTATCACGTGAGTGGGCTGGTGTGGCGCGAGGGGCACGGCGCGCCCGCTTCGGGCAATTTCCTGGAGGAGCGGGAGATCTTCTCACCCTGCGCCGCCGCCGCCCTCTACCGGCGCGATGTGTACCTCGAGGCTGGCGGCCTGGACGAGGACTACTTCTGCTACGTGGAAGACGTAGACCTCGGGTTTCGCCTGCGCCTTCTCGGCCATCGCTGTCTCTACGTCCCGCGATCAGTCGTGGCCCACAAAGGGTCCGCGCTCGCCGGCCGTCGCAGCGATTTCTCGATCTATCACGGGCATCGCAACCTGGTCTGGACGTACGTGAAGAACTTCCCGGGGCCGTGGTTCTGGCTTTATCTGCCGCAGCATATCCTGCTCAACCTGCTGACGCCCTTTGGATTTCTCCGCGGCGGTTTCTCTGCCGCGTGCAAAGCCAAGATCGACGCGCTACGCGGCCTGCCGCACGCGTGGAGAAAGCGACGGGAAATTCAGCCGCAAATCCGCGTCGGCCTCAGCGCACTGCGACCACTGATGGCAAAGGGCATGCGTCCGCTCCTTGCGCGATTGTTTCGCGGGGGAATAGAAAATAGGAAACGGTGACAGGTGACAGGTTTTATCTGTTCACCGCTTACCGCTTACCATTCACTTCTCGGCGAGGACAACGATTTCCTCGCCGAGCCGCGAATCGAACTTCAGCGCAGCCCATTCGCCCAGTTCGGCCAGCCGCGCCCATAGGCGCGCCGTTAACGGCTGCGGCGAGCCCATCGCGTAGCGGCCGGTGCGGCTGATCGAACGGCTGCCGAGGAACATCCCGTAAGCGTCCCGCAGCGAGGTCCACGCCTCGACCTTCCCGAACCCCGCGGCCTCCACCAGCCGCCGCAGCGTGCCGGTGCCGAACAGATGGAGATGCCGCGGCGGATCGAGGTGCATCCATTTCTCGCCGTACCAGCGGTGCCCGAGGCTCCGCGTGTTGGGCGTCACGATGACGAGGCGCCCGCCGCGCTTCAGCACGCGCAGGCATTCGCCCACCGTCTTCGCGGGATCGTGAAGATGCTCTATGACGTGGCTCATGGTCACCGCGTCGAAGGTCTCGTCGGGAAACTGCAGCACTTCCAGCGAGCCGCAGGACACTTCCAGTCCCCTCTCACGGGCAAGCCGCACCGCTTGCGGGTCGAAATCAACGCCGCGGACCTGCCAGCCCCGCTCCTTCATGAAGCTCAGGGCGGCGCCGCTGCCGCAACCGACGTCGAGCAAGCGCCCTCCCGACACCGGCGCGAGCCACATCACGTTGAAGTCCATCACGGCGCGCCGGCCCGGGTGCAGGTACGCGAGGTACCCGAGCAGCCGGCGCCAGCCGTCCAGTTCGCCCCCGCGGTACCCGTGGCGGACGCAGAGATAGCCGTCCCTCACCGACGTGAAAAACCGCATCAACCAAGGATTGCGATCGGCCGCCTCGTCGCGATGGGTGTAATAGTCGGCGTAAGCTTTGGCGATGTCCTCCTCGACCGGCATCGGGTCGAGCCAGATGAGCCCGCATGACGGTTCGGGGCATTGGCGCAGCGACCATGTCCCGCCGGCGCCAAAAAGGCGGTCCCTGAGCCCGTCATAAAGGACGCGGCCTTCACGCTGACAGAGGTGGCAAGCGGGCTTGGGAGCGGCGCGCATCGGCGTTGCCGGTCTCAGGACATCACGCCGAGGGCTTGCCCGGGCGCGGCATCTCACGCAGGGGGTGCCTCAGGAACGCTTTTTCGCCCTCCGTCAACATGAACCGCCAGGCGACAATGCCAAAAACCGCCCAGGCCGCCAATACGACCGCCGACTTCATCGGCGGGCCCTCCAGCCAGACTCCGATGACGGCCACGATGGTGGCCGCTGCAGCGAATGCTCCGAAGTGTCTCGCGGTGCCGCCCGCCTCCGGCAGCGCGCGGCGCGAGTAGATCGAGAGCAGCAGCAGATCCGCCGCGACGCGGATCAGCCACGCGAGCGCCGCGCCCTCGATTCCCCACAGCCGGATCAGCCAATATGCGGCGAGCAGATAGACCGGCAGCTCCAGCAGGTGGAGCTTCGCCGTGAGGTCGGCGCGGCCCGCGGCTTGCAGGAACGTGAACGGGACGTAGGCGACGCAGTTGAGCAACACACCGAGCGCGAGGATCTGCAGCGCCCTGAAGCTCTGCCGCGCGAATTCGTCGCCTACCCACAGGGCGAGGCCCTCCTGCGCGAAGACGACGATCGGCAGCACCAGCGGGTACACGGCGAGGAATGTCCACTTGATACCCGAGTGGTACAACACCGTCACTTCGGCGGCGCGCTGCCGCGCGTGTACGGCGAACGCGGGAAACAGCACCCCCGTCAGCGCCGCGGGAAGGAGCCACAGCTTGTTGACGATCTCACAGGGGGTGGCGTAGTACGCGACGGCGGCGGCCGACAGCATTGCCCCGATCATGAAACGATCGAGATAAACCATGAGCGGGCCGACCATGTTCGATACCGTGATCCAGGTGCCGAGGCGCAACAACGCCCCTACCGCGCCGCCGCTGAGCGAGAATTGCATCAGCAGCGCCGGCATGCTGCGCAGGCACAGCACCAAGTGCGCAAGCCAGGCAGCCACCCTCACGAGCACCAGCACGAGAACAACCGCCGGCAGTTCGCGCGAATAGGGCAGCACTGCAAGCGGCGCGACGAACATCAGGACGCCCAAGGGCAGCCGCACAGCGTTGACCAGTACGAACTGCTGGCGGGCCTCCAGCACTCCCCGCAGTCCGGAAGTCGTGACGACAAACGGCAATGAAAGCGCAAGGAGGCGAAACGCGTCGGCGGCCTCCCCCTGCAATTGCCGCGGCAGGTCTAATACGCCGGTCGCGAGCCAACCGGCGAGCGCCCAAAGGACGCTCGCCATGAACACTCCCAACAATCCCAACAATATGCACGCGGTCCAGAACAGGCTCGGGATATCGCGGTCGTCGGAAGCGAGCTTCTCGGCGACGAACTTGGTGAGCGCGCGGCCGATGCCAAAGTCGAACAGGCCGAAGTAACCGACAATGACCCACGCAAGCATCAGTACGCCCAGCCGGTCGGTGCCGAGCGCATCGAGCAACAACGGTATTGCAATCAGCGCCGCAGGCAGCGGCGCGACATGGCCAATGAAGTTGAGGATCGCGTTACGCGCCAGCCGGCGGCGGTCGGTCAAGGCCGATGCCATGTTGATGAATGGTAAATGTTGAATCGTGAACGGTCAGAGCGGCGCCTTGCGCCCACTGTCTTGCATTTCCTGTTTCCCATTCGCTATTCCCTGTTCCCTGTTCCCTGTTCCGCTACCACCACCTCCACCCGTGCCCGTTAAAGAACTTGATCCCCGACTCCGCAAACATCCAGACGTGCTTGAGCCCCTTCCTGGCCGCGTAACCGCCCAAGTGGATAACTTTGACGGAGGGGACGTACGCGATGCGGGACACCTTGGAGAGCCTCACGCTCAGGTCAAAATCCTCGAAATACAGGAAGAACTCCTCCGCGAATCCCTTGACCTGTTCGAGCACGCTGCGCCGCAGGAACATGAAGCTGCCGCTCGCGATCGGCACCCCAATGTAAGGACGATTCCCGGGAAGGTCCCGCATCTCGTATCGCGCGAGCCTCTTTTCAAAGAGCCGTTTGAGGCCGCGCGGCAGGAAGCCGCGGACGGCGAGATCGAGCACCGTGGGGTAGCACTTGCAGAGATACTGCCTTTCACCCGAGCCATTGACCGTGAGAGGAGCAAGCATCCCGACATCGGGGTTTGCGCGCATGAATCGCACGGCTTCGGTGACGGCGGAAGCATCGAGGACGACATCCGGGTTCAGGATCAGGTGATAGTCGGCTCTTGACCGGGCGGCAGCGAGATTGTGGCCTCTACCATAACCCACGTTGCCGTGCCCCGACAAAACTTCCGCCGCGACCGATGACGTTCTAAAACAGCCTCGCGCGAGTGCAGCCAACCTCGAGTTCCACTCAGCACCCGGCCCATTGTCCACGACCGTAACGGCTGCTCTCTCCAAAGCCCCGGCTTGTTGCGCCCGGCTCACTGCAACCCTCACCGAGTCGAGCACGCGGCCGAGAACCTCCAGATCAGGGGTAAAAGTGACGATCGAAACCGACAGGCTGGGTGGCGTCTTGCTCAAAGACAACCCTCTCCGGTTCCTGACACCATCGTGTCACTACACGCAGATGCGCCGCTCGCCCGCTTCCGGCGCTTTCCTGACGCGAGCATGCCACCCCCTGGGATTTCAGTGACCGCCATGCCGTCGGTGCTCGCGTTGTCCACCAGAATCACGCGGGCGGGCGGCAAGGTTTGGCGTGAGAGCGACTCGAGCGAGCAAGCAGCGGCCCGCTATTGTAGTTGACGATGACATCGGCCGCCCGCGGCATGTCAGCGCGCTGCGCCTCGTCGGCCGCGCCCGCGCCAGTATCGCCACCCCAGCCAGGCGAGCGGTGCGACCACCCAGATCATCAGAGTGATCAGCAGCAATACCTGGTCTGAGAGCGGTAAGGCGTCGCCCGGCTCGCCCGCTCCCACCAAGCCGGGGGCGACGGCGGGCAGGTTGTAAGCGTCAATCAGGATGCGCTCGAACATCCTCGCCGTATCCAGGCGACCCTCCTTGCTCCCCGGCAGGCCGTCGAAATACTCCAGCATCCGCTGCTGCACCGCCAGGTTCGCGACGCTCTGGACTTTCAGGCGAATCTTGTCCATCAACTCTTCCGGAAAAAGCTTGGCCAGCGGAGGATACACGCGGATCGCGACCTTGCCCTCACCGACTCGCGACAAGTCGGCTTCGACCGGCAGCTCGAACTTCGATTGCGCGATACCGATGGACCACTCCACCGTGGCGTTGTAGTGGAACACGGCTTTGTCCTGCCGGACGAAAGTCACGACCGCGTTCTTGAAACGCAGCGTGCGTCCGTCCTCGATGATGACCCGTCCGGATTGGCTGGAAGCGAAGCCGTTGTTTTGCAGCGCCGCCGCCAGGTAAGAGGGATACGCAGCCAGCTCGACGTAGCGCTTCGCATCGGGGAGAACCTCGAGATCGAAGTGGATCGCCTCGCGTTGCGGTGTGGCCGCCAACCCCAGCGGCAAGGCTGGCGGGAAAACCGGCAGCAAAAGTGACAACATAAACGCCGCCCTGGAAAGGGTGCGGCCCGCGACCGGAACAAGCGACTTATCCATTTCGTTGCCTCTGGTTCCTGGACATCCGCACGGCACTCACCGCGTCCGCAATCACGAGCAGGCAGATCAACAGGATGACGGAGTGCGTCGAATAGACCAGCCGGTTGTCGAAGTGCCCGAAGTAGACCGACGCATAGGCCAGCGCCGCGAGACGGATCAGCGTGTACCCCATGAATATCGCGACCATCATGGACAGGGGGTCGGGCGGGATCCTCCGCCACAAGGACACGCGCACGGCGAATGCGGCGACCGTGAGCAATACCAACCCCAAGGCCAGAACCCGATAAATGTCGCCGATCGTCGGGCGCCAGCCTGCGACCGGGCTCGCGTAGCGCGCGACGGCGGCGGTCCCTCCCTTCGCGTGCACCTGGGTGTCGAAGTCATGGGTCATCGTCACGAACTGGAACACGCGGCCGAAATTCGCGTCCACCTCGTAGCGCTCCGGAGGGGTCCCCGCCAAATGAGGATGAGGCACCGTCGTCATCGCGAGCAGCGTGAAAAACTCCTGCACGTAGGCACGGGTCCAGCGCGGCTCGAACGGCGGCAGCAGTCTGCTGCCATTGGGGTGGCACTTGATCCTGCCTTCCCGGCAGGCGCGCTCGACGTCCTCGCGCGCGGCGCGGAAGAACTCCTGCGCCTCGGCCAGATTCGGAGTCAGCCCCGCCTGCTCGGCCGCGTCCTTGATCCAAAAATGCATCCATCCGTTGGCCCACTCCGTGCACACTTTATAGCGTTGACACGAATACGTTCCCGGTCCAGGGGGCGGAAGCCGCTTGATCACCGGCGCGAGACGCGGCACTTCCGCCAGCAGCTTCACCAGCCGCTCCTGCGTGACCATGACATAGCGATTGTCCTTCTTCGACTCGATGCTGCGAATCGCAGCGATCAGCTTGGGGAATTCCCCCTCGGTGAAATCATGCAGAAGCGGCAAACCGTAGTGGCGCTCGATGAAACTCCTGGTCGCAGCATTTGCGGCCCCTGCCGCCAGAAGCGGGAGCGCTACTATGGAAAGGACGGCGATTCGCATCGCAGTCGTACCAAACAGGCCAGCCTGCCTTGCGGTCCACCATGCCGCCGCCCCCAGCATGAACACTACGACGTACAAGACCACGTCCTCTTCGCGCAGCAAGAGCGAGAACGCGAAAACGAGCGAAAACACCACCAGATGGCCGAGCGGGTAACGACGCGCCTGCAGGCGCAACAGAATGAACAGCGCCGAAGCGAACAGCACTACGAGCAACCCGGTGGACAGCGGCTCCCGCATCACGCGGACCCATTCGTTACCCATGGTGATCGGATTGAACAGGTAAAGCACGAAGGCGCCCAACGCCACCGGCTTGCTCGCGCCACATTGAAGTGCTCCCACCAGGAGATAACACCCGGCAAAAACGTAGAGAACGTTTATCGACCACAGATAGGGAAGCCCCAGCAGCCTGCCCCCAGCGAGCCAGAACGACATGCCGGGAAGCTTGACCAAGGTCCGCGCATCGTACGGTCCAAACCCGTTCTCGGTGAGCAGGTGATAAGCCCTCGCCACATACAATCCGTCGTCATGGGGTGCGTACTGGACGAGCACCGAGAGATCCGACACGAGAACGAGCTTGAGCCCGATCACAAGCGCGAGCGCGACCGGAAACCACGCGCTGCTCACAATCCATTTAAGCCATTGATCGGAGAAAGCCATTTAAGTGCGCACTTTTGTGCATGCGCCCGGTATCTCGACGTACCTCATACGCCATTAACGCGAGCGGGGGCTAACTTCATGCTGTGATCCTACTTTCTCGTCCCAATGCAGCTTCACAATCGCCCACGAGTCGAATCCGATTCGCTGCTGGCCCTCAGTGTCAATAGCCACGAGCTCGGGCCGGGGGTACACACCCGTTCTCTTCTCTCGTGCCATTTTTACGAGCTCCTGCGTCGAGCAGCCCCCGAAGTCACGGTCGAGCATGCGTTCCTGCTTTAACCTCGACAGCACTGATGGAAACGTTTGTGTTACAAGACAGATGAAGTAATGTGGCCGCTTGTAATCCGGGTTCGCTCTTTTGTCAGAAAACCACAAATAGATATCGTCCGTCACGAACTTTACGATTCCTTCCTCCCAAACATATCTTCCTTCGACCAGCGCAGGGTCATAGTAAGCCCACTGGCCGGTGTACGCCGCCACCGGCGCCGCATAATTTCCCACAGCGAAGGATGCCCCCTTATAAGGCGCCGCGCTCAACTTCTTGAACACTGAAAAATGGTCGGGCGGCAGGAGCCTTATGTACGTGATCTGCATCCTATTCCAGTAAATTAGAAGTCCGGCAAATAATCCTGCCACCACACACCAACTGCCCAGCATCGCCCAGCGCCTCCAGTCAACGCTGGCCCAACCGTTGAATCGCGGTGTGTCAGCCTCAAAACGCACCCCGCCGTCCGTGAAGCTTCGGTCTATGCCGTCTGCTCGTGGCCAGTAGTGAAGCAAATAGCGAATGACAAGGTAAAGCGCGATTGCGACCACCAACTCGGTGTGAAATACCGTAAATGGAACGAACCTAAACCGATAACCAGAAAAGATGTAACCCGGCGAAAGGTAATAGACGATCGCGTAAGCACAAAAACCCGTGATGAAAAACGCTAACACGTTTCTCCAGATCGTCACTTCGTCACGACCGATGATCTTCTTGCTACCGGATGCAACCACGAATCCACCGAACAAGATAGCGACAACGAGCATGCCTTTTAATAATAGCGGGGACAGGAATGACTGCTCAGCGATTTCCTGCCATAGAAGGACATACTTCTGGTAGAACAGTCGCCAGGCTATTGCGACAAACGCGCTCGCGAAGGTGATAAACAATGAAAAACGTCCCAGCGACTCGATCATTTCCTGACGAGGAAGAAAGATCAGCCCCCGCGTATCGCTGGACTTGCCGATCAAGTTCACTGCAACTACGTACGACGCCGTGACGAATCCAATAAAGCCTACCCAGCCAATCCAGTCCACGCCGCGAAGCACAGGTAAACGCGGGGGCACTCCTAAATAGAAGCTGTCATCCAAATAGACGGTCCATAGTGTAAAAAACGACACATAAAGAAGAAGGCCCGCTATCCACCGACCAAGTAATTCTCTACCATAGCTTTCCCGCCCGGCTGGCGTTGTCGTCGACCACACAAACGGCGCAGCCAGGTTCACCAACAGCAAAAAATAAACACCCACGAAAACTGTCAAGACCATGGAGCCCTGGTCAAACGACAAGTTGAAATCCGAGACTTGATATAAGACGCTCGGCAACAGCGAAAGCAAAATCAATATGCCAAAAAGGTTCGGCATTAGATAATGCCAACGCATATTGAGCCATGCATTAGCGGTCGGCCCTGATAATTTCGAACGGAGGATTGCTCCTGTCAAAGGGACCGCCAATAATAGTAATGAAACCGTAAGCAACGCGGCAAAGTCCGTCAAATCAAGATCGTAATTAATCCACCGCGGGAGTAGGTATAGGGCAACCATTCCCGTCGATATCACGACCGGGAAAGAAAGTATGATGTTCCCTGTGTTCGTCCCACTGCCGCTCTTGGTTGCGGATTGATAATATTCGGGGGCATTTGGAAGCCAATAACCCAGAACATACGCCCCCACAAGTATCAAGGTAAGGACGGTGAAATACGGTGTATGGATCTGGAGTTCGTAGAATAAGACCGATGCCGCAAAATAACCGATCTTCTGAAAACGCGACCCGTCTTCCAGATTGTACCAAAATGCAATATTGTGGCTTTCGTAGAAATCCCTGAGTTGAGTCAAGAATTCGAAAGCGCTATCAAATTGATTGCGCGCGACGAACGTAAAATAAGCGTCGCGAACAAAATCGTCCCACCCCAGGTATAGCACGAGCTGGATCACCAGGATCGTGAGCCCGACCAAGGCGCCGATGAGCTGGCACACCCAACCAACCAACACGGTTCTTGTGTCTTTACGATAAACCCAAGCGGTGTAGAACCCAGCAAACAGCGCCACAAACGCCACGAAGATAAGCTCGAAGTAAAACAGGCATGCGTAATTGACGATTGTAAGAGCGAGCCACAGACGCCGCCTTTCACCCCCTATCCCGTGTACGCAGAGCAGCGTCGAGAATACAAAGAACATGTGCCATACACGGTAGGTAACGACTTGCCACTGCGCGACGAGGACGTAGTCCGTCATCAAAATCAGAACAGCAATCAACGCCAACATCGGATTGGCGAGCGTACGAAAGTAGCGGTACGCGAACAGCACTGAGGCGAGGCCGACCGTGAACGTCGTTACCAGGATCTGACTCTCGATACTTCGCGCACCGAGAGCGTAGATCAGAACGGCGAAAATTCTCGGGAAATTTCCTTGATGGGTGTGAACGTAGGGGTGGGCCGCATCGTGATAGGCGAACGATTCGTCTGCCAAGCCAAAGCTCTTGGCCAAGCCAAATTCATAAAGGTTTCTGGCATGCCAGAACGCGGAGAAGGACTCATTGTTGTCCATCACATAAGGCAGAAAACTTGTTTCTATCAGAAGGTAGCCGAAGAGGAGGATGTAAACGGCGCACAGGAAAATTTCTGCTCGCCACTGCGTGGCGATTTCATAGTAGGTTGAATTGCTTCTCATTGTGTGCACACGAAGAGAACAAGATTAGCAATGCGGCCAATTCATTAACGTAAACGGCCAAAGGTCGACTATCACTATGGGGCAGATTGAAGCCAACCCAATCATGCCCCAATGCACGATAAACAGCCTGTTTCCAGTCTAGGCCATTGGGTCATTCACTACTCGATCCGAGCCATAATCAGGTTCGCGCTGTGTTCGAGCAGTCGAAACTGAAGTGCGTGGTAAACGAAGGGGATCTTGGTTTGACGTTGCAACCTGACCGCGGAGGATTGGAGTGCAACCATTTCGCCACGCGTAAAGGTCCGATGTTAGCATAATGATTTTCGAACAATACTGATGATGACCACTGATACCATCCTTGCGTATGTCTTAGGTGTAACGTATCTTGTGGCTCACCTGTCGCTCTACGTTGCGTACCTGAGACGCAAACGTAGGCTTTCTAGCGAGCGTGGAATTTTCCAGTACCATTTTCTTTCAGGTTGCACGTTCTCTCTGCTGTTGCTCGCGTTGTCAGCAATTTACCCCACTCCCCATACGTTCGCAGTCGCGGCAGGCCTCATCGCCTTGCATGGTATCTACAGCATGACCTTCCTTGAGTTCTGGTCGCTGACGCAGGGAAGTTATTCGATCCAGATAATGCGAAAGGTGCGCTTGTCGGATGCTCTCCCGACGGCGGTGGCAATACGGGAGTTATCGTTAATCGGAGAGCAAAAGCGACAAGAGCGGTTGCAGGCTTTACTCGACCTAGGGCTGCTTCGTCAGGAAAGCGAGCGGTTAGTGCCGACCTCGACCGGTCATCTGGCAGCGCGTGGCCTGCGCATGCTCCTTTATTTCACAAACTATCAGGAATCGGGTTGATATCGTGTGGCTGCTGATCTCTATAGGCGCCGTCCTCCTGGCGGTGCTTGCACAAGCTATCATCAGTCGCACTCGGGGCCAGATCACGCAACTCGTGCGTTTTATGCTGGTGGGTATCGTCGTCGGCCTGCTCCTCGCAGCCTTGCTGCTGCGGGACTACGGCCTGTCACCGGAAACGATTTCCGGGCTGCTCGTCTACGCGTTTGCGTGCGAGCTTTACATCTTCCTGTTCACCATGGCGTTGAGCAGCGTGTCCGCCAATCTACTCTTGCGGTTCTCTCGGAAGTCGCACACGGAAGACGAGATACTGCATAGCTACGGTGGCGAGCGCATGGTAGATCGCCGGCTTGACCGACTCGTTGAAGGGGGCCTGCTGCGACGAACCGCGGGTAGTCTAGAACTGACCGGGAAGGGAGCGAGGTTATTGCGCCTCTTCGATTGGCTACACTGTTTCTTCGGGTTTCAAAGAATGAGCTAGATTCACAGCTCTCTCCACCCGTGCAAAATCTCGAGGCAGAGCCGACGCAGCTCGTTTCCCAGGAAACGAAAAACCCGTTCCTTGAGAGGATCAGATGGCGTGAGCTACTGGCCGTCATCTTGTTTGTAGCGCTAGCGGGCTTACTTTTCCGCAGTCACGTCACGGGCCTAGCTACGTACATCGGCAACTCGGACCGTCTTAACAGCCACCTCAAGGTTCTCAAGTACCATGTCACGAGCTTGGCAGATGGCGATCTCGACGCCTGGAACGAGCATGAGATGCTCGGCTATGACTCGTTCGCGCTGCCCTACACATTTCCCAATCCGCTCACCTACCTAACCTCCTGGATTGGCTCGCAGGCGGTCTACGTGACTGCGGGTTACCTATCTGTCGCGCTGTTCGCCCTCGGCGGCATCGCAGCCTACGCGTTCCTGTTGGCGGTCACGAAGAACCGGTTGATTTCCGTGGTGGGCGGCGTTCTGTACCAGTTTTCGGAGTTGTCCGTTCTCAAAGTCAGTCAGAACGACATGAGCTACCTCGTGTTTGTCCTGATTCCAGTGATCGCACTACTGATCTACAAGGCTGAGCGGAAGAATGCGCCTCAGATCTTCTTTGCGACGTCGTGTCTGCTTTTTCTACTTATGCACTTCGCCTTTCTGCAGAAAACTGCGTATGCGCTGATGTTCCTAGGGCTGTACGCGGGCTATCGTGCGTGGTCTACCCGGGACGTCCATCCTGCCGGCATTTTCTTCTCCGCTGCCGCCGTGGCTTTGATGGCCGCCAGCCCCCGGATCTACGCTGTGGGTCACGCGCTGGCTGAATACACGAGAGTCGTGCCGGGCGCCGATATCAGCAGCTTTGACAAGTTGTACGAGTTCCAGAACATCCGCCCTTACGAGATATTGAGATGGTTCGACGGCTCGATTTTCGGAGCATATCCATCAGCGGCAGTCGCGTTGGGGAACAATATCAATTTATCCGAGGGATTCCTGTTATTCACAGCGCCGTTGACGCCATTCATCATCCTCGGCGGACTTCTACGATTTCGCCAACGATGGTTCGGCGCATTCAAAGACCGAGCGAGCGACTGCGCATTCCATGTCTGGATCCTGTTGCTCGGATTTTCCGTGATCGTCTTCACACCGGTTCTCTACATGCTTTACGTGTTGTTTTTCAAGATAGATTTCACGCACGCGCGGTTTCTCGTCGCTGCGCTCCTTCCTCTTGTCACCCTCGTTGCGTTGTTCCTGGGCAACTTGCAGCCCACCCGTTCTACGAAAAACCCGACCGTCGGCTTAGCGATTCTGTCTTTCGCTACCGGCGCGTTACTCGTCGCGGGGATGGAAGCCCTTGCCCGGATCGCAGGCGAGGCAGGGACCCCCGTAGAATGGTTTTTTGACCGAGAATCCCCCTTAGCGGGGCTTTCGATCCAGATCGACCCTTCTTCGATCGCCCGGATTGCCGTTGCATGCCTCGTGACTGTTTTCTTATGGTGGAAGATTCGATCGGCGGCGGCGAAACCCCTAGTCGGCGTATTTTTCCATTACGTGCTGTGTGTCGCGCTGGTTCTGCATACCATCCTACTGGCTGATCTCAGGGTGAACGGGACTCATGCGATGTCGCACAACGATCCATTCGAGCGCGGCAATATGTATATAGCGGATCGATCAGAGTTCATTCCGCCGTCGCCCGGGCAGACTGTGGCACTTCACAATGCCATCGACAACCAGGGGTACCGGAGCGTCCTAGTCTGCAATACGAGATTTGCAGGCGGTTTCTGCGCGGGCCATGTACCTGAGTTCTGGCAAATCAGAACGGTAGATGGATACTACGGTTTGGGAGTACCAACGAGAATTGCCCTCTTGCCGTGGCCCAACGGGATAAGTCTCCGTGCGATTTACTTCACCTCGGCTGACAGCCTGCCCTGGCCCCTGCTCGCTCTGCTGAACGTCAACTCCGCATTGCTCGTGGACGATTACTTATTCCGCAACCCGAGCGGTGCTGCGCAATCCGGGCGAGCGGCATTAGGCGGGCGAGTGATCAAGAATCCTTATCCTCCTGTTCCCCGGGCTTTTTTTGCCCGGTCAGTGCGAGGCGTCTCGTCATCATATGAAGCTGTTGCTGGGCTAACGGAGCGCGGGGCGATCTCTGATCCAGCACAACAGTCTTTCGTGGAGGGACTCGATGGTCAGCGTAAATTCAGCGATTCAGGAGGGATAACGCTTTCCGGAAAAGGAGATAAATTACAGATCGCCGTCGAAAAATCTCCCGAGGAGAGATTCTTGGTGCTAAATGAGTTGTACTTTCCCGGTTGGGAAGCGTGGATAGACGGACAATGGGCTCCGATCTACCCGACAAACTCGTTCATGCGAGGCATCATCGTGCCAGCGCAAGCGACCAACGTCACTTTGCGCTACGTGCCATTCGTCAAAACCCCCTTGGCACAAGCGCTTTACGGAGCCGGCTTTCTTCTGCTCGTAGCCGGCTGGCTGGCGCTCCGGAGACACAGCCGCACCCGTATGCTCCCCTCCGCCAAGTAGTGTGGGACCCGCGCCAACCGTGACAATCCAAGCGGGAATCTCAAGTCCATCCCGCGGCATCCGCAGCCACCTGCTGCTGGCCGCACTCGGAGCCATCGCCTTTACGATCGAGTCGTGGGCCTTGGGACCATACTCGTGGATGTACGGATATGGAAGCGGCCTAGAAACAATACCAGCACATTTGGCGCTGACCTACGAGGGACGCAATTTCTCTTTATGGGCACCGTTCGTGGCCGGAGGCGTGGACCGGCTTTCGTTTTGGGGCAATGCCGATCCTTTTAACATCGAACCTCTGCTGTTTTGGCTCTTCCCAACGTGGGCGGCGAACGGATTACACCGGTATCTCCAGTACTTCATCGCGATTTTTTTACCGCAAGGGTAGCCGAGGAGCAATTACAACTCGATGCCACGTGGGCAGGCTTTACCGGCATTCTTCATGGGTGTTTTGCATACTTCACCTTCGGCGAAATGCTGGCTTTCCCGGCGGTGCCAATGCTTGTCTGGATGCTTGCTCGCCTAGCCGAGCCAGCGCAAAGCGCCGTCACCGCTGCGTTCTGCGGGCTCGCGTTTTCGGTCGTGACCACATTTACCCACAGTGTTCCTTACTTATTTGTGTTTGCGCTAGGCTGGACCGCGTTTGTCGGCCCGCTAAGGACAGTCAGGGCGTTCGGGAAGGTCCTCATATTCTTTTGCGGACTCGCAGCGGGTGACAGTCCTCAGCTTCTTGCTGCGATGGCGAATGCCCCATTCTCACAGCGCGGCGACTGGCCAGTCGAAGCAATTGATCTTTCAACTGACGGGTTGTTCTACCGCCAGCTGCAGTTCGACTACTTCAATCAAGATCCGTTGATGAAAGCCATCACATTGACTCTGCCAGGTGTCGGTGTCCTCGCGGGTGTTGGGCTAGCCTGGCACTTACGGCAGGCGCGTCCGGAGTTGCGAGGTCTCGCGGATTCGCTGCTGCGCGTATCTTTTCTGTACCTGATCCTGTCCCAGAAATGGCTCATGGTAGCTGCACAGGACGGGGTTGGCGTATTCCTACCATGGGTCCGCGGAATTTATATGGGACGCTTCTACACTTTACCCGCCGCATTCCTCATCGCTTGTGCACTCACGCTCACGGCCCAGTTGTGCGCTCGTTCGTTTCTTGTTAGTGGGTGGCTGAAGCGGTTGGGCATGGTATCAGCTGCTGTGTTTATCGGGTTCATGATTATCCGGCCGAAGATTTTCCTGTTCTATCCCATAGGAGTTGAAGGCTGGGGAGAGCGGAACTACCAGGTTGCCGCATTGGAAGACCTTAAACACAAACATGGAGAGCCCTTCCGAGTGGCCAGCGTTCTTCCACTGCAGCCTTCTTACGCCTATGCACAAGGGCTCGAAACAGCGGATGTTCTGGAACACGTAGACGTCTTGGAAGAAAGAGAAGTCCTTGCCCGGCACACGGCGCACGTACTGGGACATGGCGAGCGCCAGGCCGGCCAGCCTGGGAGAAGCCAGCGCGAGGCCCGCCGCGAATGCCGCGCCAAAGGAGACAATCGGCGCGTAGCTTTTTTGGGCCTAGCTGCGGTAGGCCGCGTACGCGCCGAACAGCATGACCGCGTATCCCACCTTCTGGAGGAACATGAAATGTAGCATCGCCGCGAGGAGCACTGTCAATACGACGTAGCCCCGAACCGCCGTGCGCGCATCGAGCCGGTGAATGGCGAGCAGCCCCAGCGGGACGACGATGAACACCGCGAAGCTCATGTCGTTCTGGCTTACCTTCAGCAGCGAAAGCGCGGAGAGCTGGTATATCGTCGCGCCGCAGAACGCCGCAAACCGGTCTTCGATGAATTCGCATAACGCGAAGTAGGCGGCGATCCCGGCGCAGATCAGAAGCCCGATAGACACGAAGCCGACGGCGATGTAGAACCGCTCCGATCCGAACGCATGGACGATGTACGCGATCGGGTTGGGGAAGGTGTAAGGCAGCGTAAAGCTGTCGTACCCCAGCATTTCGAGGCTGTTCCAGGCGGCAACGTGTCCCGCCTGAATGCCCTCTACGTAATGCTCGAGGACTTTCAGACTGCTGTTGAGCCGATCGGGGTTGCCGAGGTAGGTGCGCAGCCTCAGCACGTGGTCCCGGAACAGGATCAAAGGCACGATAGCGAGGGCGAGAACGGCGAGCACATCGGCGAATCGCTTCTCGCGAGGAGTCGCCGCCGCGGCGCCAGCCGGCATTTCGAGCTCGAACCTCACCGATATCGTCTGGGAATTTTCCGCTCGACCGTGACGGCCTCGCTTCGCAAGCTTTGGAAACGAGCGCGAGCCCTACCCACAGGCAGTATTCCGTCCGTCCCCACTCGCCTATGGGCGCTGCACCTCATTCCGACCATAAGGAGCGTATCGGCCGTACAATTCACGTTGAGCGTAATTTCCCTGGACCGGCTTTGTGCCAAATCGATCTCTCCGGACACGAAACAAAGGCTATCCGAGATACTTCTGCAACCACGGCGCGATGCTGTTCTGCTGAAGAGAGTACGGACAGGCTTGCGAGCACACTTTGTTATAGGATCTTTTTGGCGGGCACTGACATTTTAGTGGGATGTGCGATGCCGGCGCAATGCCGATACCGCATTCTGTCCATTTGATTTCGCCGCAGCTTCGGAATCACTTTCCTTATGGCGAGCGTTCGTGAAAATCTCGGTCACTAAACACGGGAAAACATCGCGGTTTGGGTTGTGCATTCTCGTGGCTGCTGTCCTGCTCTACGCAGCGGTAGATGGTGTCCGAGCGGGCTGGTATAGCTGGCTCCCCGGAACTATGAGCCGTCACCGGGACGCCGTTGCAGTCGCCGTTACGGCGGTCGTTTATGGAAAATGGCAGGGCTACGCTAGTTATCGCGCTGTAAACCGTGCTCTGCGCGAGAATGGGTTATCGGGCCAGAAAGAGGATCTCGCCCGCGTGGGTGCAACGTCCTATTTTGACGTAATGACGGATCCGAAGCGGCTGGACGCGGCGCTAGCGGCGGCGTCTATGCTGGATGCGCCAGCTTCCGGAGGGATGTATTACTCGCAGGACGAAAAGGGAATGGCAGCCTTCTACACGTTGTCCTTTGCTCTATTCGGCGTCTCGGCAGCAAGCTGGTACTGGCTTTACTTCACTCTCTACGCGCTGTCGGTGCTCACGGCGTGCGTCGCGTTCCGTCAACGTAACGAAGTCCTGTTTTTCTTTCTGGCTGTTGTTTGTGCCCACGCGCTTCTTGCACATCTGTTGCCGACGATCCCACGGCAAGACATTAACGTGGTCCACGGGAATCGCTTCCTCGGCATCATGGCATCGGTCGCTATTTTTCATCTGATGTTCCTCATTCTCCAACGCACGCGGCCGACCGGAGTGAGCCTGCGCACCATCAGCTTCACCAGCCTCGACACGGTACCGTGGGAATTACTGGGATTCCTCAATGTGCGCTGGGTGCTGGTGTCGGGCGACGGGGTGTTCCGCAACATCGTCCGCGACGGCGACAGGATCAGCGGCCGTCCGGATCCCGCCGGATTCAAGCTCGTTTCCTCGCCGGCCCGCGTTACGCCGCGAGCCTTCTTTGCCGCAGCGGTGGAGCCGGTTGCTTCGGCCAATGACGCGGCCACGCGGTTGTTCCGGCCCGAGGGTATCGTCGACCCCGCTGTCACCTCCTTCGTCGAGGGATTGGGCGAGGGCCGGCGTTTCGACGGCGGCGGTGCAATCGAGCTTCAAGGGCGTGACGATTCTCTGGATCTGCGCTTGGCAGCTTCTTCTTCAGAGCGTTTCCTCGTGCTGAATGAGCTCTATTACCCCGGCTGGACCGCGGAAGTCGACGGCCGGAAGTTGCCGATCCTGGCGACCAATGCGGTCATGCGTGGCGTCGTAGTCCCGCCAAGCGCTACGACCCTGCAATTCCGCTACGTGTCCTATCTGAATTCCCCGCAGTCATGGGTGTTTCGCATTTCGGCAATGCTAATCATGCTGGGATTGCTTCTCGCCTTGCGCCGACACACTAAAGCATGAGTACTCTAGCCGGTCTACTAGGCAGACCCGCGCCAGAACCTGGTCGGAATACCCCGTTCTCCACAGACGGCAATTGTTGAGCGAGGCAATTTGAGAAAGTGACTGCCAACGCCTGGGTTCCTCGGCACTTGTCTCTGTTAATGGCTTGTTTTGGGTCGGGTCCCACTTTTCGAACCAAACCACTGCCCTGCGGACGTTATTTGAATTCATCACTGATCCATGAAGAGTTACCGGCCTCTGACCTGCCCGGGTTCTTTGGTCCAAGGATCGCTAGGCAGGTCAGCCTCAACTATCTGATCGCACATACCGTGACTCTTGTAGGGTAGAAGGAATGATAAAGATACGAGGGATGGTCTCTAATCTCTCGAAATTGAAATACGTCACAACCGTGATCTTCGTGCAATAACTGGCTCCTTAATTCCGGGTAGGAATCAAAGACATTCACAATTGGCCAAACTGCGGGCCACTCCTTTATTGTCGCCTCGGTTACTGGCATTCGATCAAGGTATTCTGGTATCACTGCAATGTGCGGTCCTTCGATTCGCCCTTTCCCCGGCTCTCGCGAATGGACACCGGGGAAATACCTCGACATATACTCTGGAGTGGCTCCAGGTACTGTCGCGGCAAACAGCACGGACGGAAAAAGCAACGGTTGCGGTGTACCCGACATGTAATACACCACAGGGACGGCAACTTTCCCGTGTACGCGAGTGTTGAATTTTACCGCCAGGCGACTGTTATAGGTAAGCGCGTCAATCAGCTTACCGGGCGATGCGTCTACCAGCCCCACGATAAAGCTGCCACATATTGTCGCAATTGCACAAAGCGCGGTTTTTCGTAACCCGTACAAGTGTCCTGCTAAGAAGGTCAGTACTACAGATCCGAAAACAGCGAACTGACTGATGTCGATCATGGTTCCCTGTGCCTTACGAACTTGGTACATATTCCAGAGTCCGAACCCAGCCAGCAACTGCACTCCGATGAAGGATAGGACTCTCGCATCACCTCTCACAAGCGCAAGCACCCCGACGACCAAGACAAGGGCAATCCACAAGAAGAGCAGGATGTGTAGTGAGTAGTAGAACGACTCTCTTTGGAGAATTTTGGAAAACTCAGAATCTAGGAACGGGGTGTTTTGTTGAAGCCACGGGCCAGTATAGAGCGATGCCAAGTCTATGCCGAGCAGCGGCAAGTTCTTGAATTTGAAAAGCAGGAATGCAGAAAGCAACATTGCCATAGCACCGACCAAGTACGTAACGTAGGTCCTTATCTGTCCATACAAAGTCCTACGATCCGCGTTGAATTCGATAGCCAGGAGTACCAGCGTCGGCGCCATGATCACTGCATAGGAAAACTTTGTACCTACTACAATCGCGGTGAATACACCCAAGATGGGAGCAGCAGCGTTTCTGGATTTGGCGTCAGGCCGCTTCGAGAACCATCCCATTAGCAGGAATGCCGTAACAAGGTAAAAAATCTCGGGCCCGCGATTATAGTTAATGAAAAGCCCGAGATGGGTTTCCCTTTCCAGAAAAAAGCTCGCATATGGCACAAAGAATAGGGTCACTTTTGCGAGC
The DNA here is from genome assembly GCA_964645595.1 of uncultured Alicyclobacillaceae bacterium. GTDB lineage: Bacteria > Bacillota > Bacilli > Alicyclobacillales > Alicyclobacillaceae > Alicyclobacillus_A. The sequence goes on from CAZYAH010000007.1 coordinate 20,037, forward strand.
ATCGGAAGATTCGACCTACAGACAACAATCAATATTGCCAGTACCGTTCCACCATGAAGGAGATAGAACAATATCGAGAAGTACAGCTGTCGCTGAAACTCCGACGATAGTGGGAACACAAAGTGAGCAAGAAAGCTTGGAAAATATGTGAAAAGCAACAGAAAAGCGTGCCCTGTTTCCGCGATTAAATAGCTGAACCACATCACTGGAAGCATGACGTAATTCTTTCCAAAAACCTCGGAGACCATCGAAAGTGGCGGCCAAACGTCGAAGATGGCAATCAACAGCAATGGAAAGAATGAAATCAGGCTGGCTGGGATCAGTCCGAGCCAAATCCATGGCTTGCAATGCAGCTTTGCTGTCATGTTTATTTTTTGAGTATTCGCCCTATCAATCTCGCTATGTACGCCTGGCGCGCGTGCTGAAACCCGGGTTCGCGATGAGCTTCAGAGGAATCATCGGAAGTCACTTTGGAAAATTGAAAAATACGGTGGCAAATATCGTAGCCTAACATCACTGGTACCCGCGGGCACCTCCAGCCCCATCTGCGTGTGGTTTATGCGCGAAAGCTTCGCGGACCTTCCGTCAATTTGTGCCCGCCAGTATGGGCTCCAAGTCATGCCGATTGCGAGGAACGCGTTCGCAGGGGACCTGACCTCGAAACGCAGCTCGTGTGGACCTACTGGAACAACGTGAAGCGTGCCCGCGCCGTACCTACGGACATTCGGTCCAGGATGGCTGGCGGCCTCCGCCACCGCGACTCGCCGCAGGTCCCCGACCGGCGAAGCGGCAAGGCTCTCCAGCACACGGCGGCCATCCGGCTCGAGCCTGAGTTCGTCGACGAACCGGAAACGCGGCACGAAGGCTTCCAGCCGATAGATGTAGACGTCCTTTCCGGCCGCCTTGAGCCGGATCGCATCGTGAAGATCGGCAAATGCGTTGCGGACCTTCGCCAGCAAGCCGGGGCCGTGAGGTTCGGACGGCGGGTCAACGATCCGGCCCGTCGCCCAGTCGCGCGACCGTGCGACACGAGGCGGATCGGCCGGCGCGTGGACGAGTTCGATGCCACGCCCCTTCAGCGGCAGCTCGCTCAGCAGGTACTTCACGTTGAGCAGCCCGAGCAGCTTGAGGTCGAAGCGGTGTTCCACGTCGAAGCCTTCCTTCAGGGCCTGGGACGCGTCCTCTCCGGGCAGCGCCCCGACCGTCGGATTCGTGAGATCGGCGCCGAGGAAGATGTAGTGGTCCTGCGGCCTTCCCGAATCGGGATCGAAGATCTGCTTCGCCCCCGGGACGTTGGCAAATAGGGGACCAAGGACCTGTAACCAATACTGACGGTATACCTTCGGGTAGAGGTTGGCCCATCCGTCGACCGTCTCGAATCCTTGGGCATAGGCATAGCCCGGCTGCAACGGCAGCACGCTAGCGACGCGAAAGGGCTCCGTCTGGCTCTTCATCAGCCGCTCGAGCGATTGCACCTGGTAATTCAGCTGACCCCATCCATCCACGCCAATGCGGTAGGACAGGAAGACCTTGGGTCGCACCAGCATGAAAACCACGAAGGCGAGAACGCCGACGTGCACAAGCCGCTTAGGCCATTTCCAGGATCCGAGCGAATGGACAATCAATGACACCAGCAGCGCGAACTGACAGGCGATCAGCAGTGAAGCCGGGACGTCGAAGAAGCGCCCCATGTATATGCCCCTTATCCACGGAATCCACTCGCCGACGAAATTCTGGGAGGCTACGAAGAGCCACCGCTGGGAGAGCAGGAAATAGACCGCATAGACGCGGAGGTATGTGATGCTTTGCGGGGACCATTGGCCTCGAGCCAACCGCATCAAACCGACCATGACCACTCCCGCGGTCAAAACCGGCAATGGAAGATCCCAGGCTATCTTCTTCGCGAGCGCGTCTTGATTGAAATAATCAAACCGTAGCTGGCGGTAGAAAAGATCGTTGATCGACCACTCGATCAGCTCCGGGTGGAAAGCAGAGCGATGGGAGAAAGGGCCGTTGGCAAGGGCCGAAAGCAGCTGAGGCGCGTCGCCGATGCTGAGGCCGAAGACCATAAGGCCCCAATTGACGATCGCCCGCGCCGATACATCTTTACGAACCAGCGCGCTCCAAAGCGCCGCGAACAGTGCGAGGTACGGCAGCGTGTGAGGGAACGTCGTGAACGTAGAGAACGCCAGACCAGTCAATAGCGGCAACCACATGCTTTTCGACCGCTCTCGCAGCGCCTGCATGAGCAGAAGAAACAGGGGCAACGCCGGTATTCCCAGCATTTCCCCGAACGTGAAGTAGCTGAAGCAGGCATACAGCACGCCGCCGAGCAGAGAGTAACCACGCTCCAGGCCCAGTTGCCTGTGGCACAGCATCTCGGTGAAAAATATCGCGATGAAATACTGGACGAACCGGTGTAGTCCGTTCGCCAACCATGGAGGAAACAGCGCGATGAAGACCGTTTCCCAGTTGAGGGGATCCGCCCCACCGGCGAACGCGTAGCGGTCCAAGCCGCCGGCGATGAACGGCGCCCACGGCGAGAACAGCCGGTCGTCGTAGTGCAGGGCGAGGTGGAGGGGAATCGTTTCCACCCCAGCGCCGTACGCATACATCCAGGAATAGGGGCCTAGCGCCCAAGACTCGAACGAGAAAGCTGCGGCGCCGAGCAAGGCAACCAGCCAGCGGGTTCGAGCCTCAGTCATCCGGACCTTCACGCGACGCAACAAGCCCGATTTTTCGATGGTACTTGCCCGGTGCCAGCACTGGCGTCTGGCGCTGGCAAGCGATTATCCGATGACCCGGCATGTCAGCGAACTGACCGCAGGAGAGGCCATTGAAGCTGAGCTGATATGTGCTCTGCATGGCCAAGATGCGCGGTTGATCCTTCGACTGAGTAGGTGCGAAAATGATCGAATTATATGCTGCGGTATCTCGCCGCGCGCTCTGTAGCACCGGTCCCACGACGAAATCCAGGTCGGGACTGATTGAGCGCAATGTTTCGCTCTCGACGTTTTCCCCGTGCTTGCCGCCGCGTCGCTCGGTGTGGTCTTGCCTATCCTGTTCGCAGCAGCGGCTGAACTGCGGGTAATCGAGATGTTCTATATTATTGGGTCTTCAGGAAGTCGTGTGGGTAAATTGAGGGGGTAAATCGAGCATTTCCC
>CAZYAH010000008.1:0-21429 GCA_964645595.1 uncultured Alicyclobacillaceae bacterium
CGACGAACGAAGCAATCCGCTCCGCAACCTCAGACACGACATCCTGCCGCGCCAGGTACTCCGCTAAAAGGCGCAGGAACAGGACCACACCGGACAGCATCTCGACGGCGCTGTCGACGCTGAACGCCGAGATGGCGAGACTGCCTGCCGACAGGGCGGCAATCGCACTGAGCACGGTTTCGATCACAATCCACAGCAGCGACACGGCTTCCAGTTGTACAGCCAGGCGCACGTCGCGCAATCTGCGAGATTCGATGGCCTCGTCGTTCATCACGGACCTCCGTTCTGCTCATCCGCTGGTTGATCTAGAAACAAGGTTTGCAGCACGCCCGACAGGATCCTGCCAAACGCCTGGTGCACGCGCTTCCCAAGAGCCAGACCGCCGTGATCCAGAGAGCGCTCCAGCGGACTGTCGAAAACAGTGACCTGTTCGTTCGCGCCGTCTAGACGGCTGGACGAGTTGACGGACTGCCGCCCCGCATCCGTCGGCGCTTGGACCTGGGACGGTTGGCTCGACGAAGGAGCCGAAGCTGAACGGTCGGTGGACACGCGCTCCCCGCCCACTTGCACTGCAACGCTGTTGACGGGAACCGCCGTCCGGGGGCTGTAGACTCCGGACAGCGCCGTCATGGCCGCTGCCAAGACGGACAGTGCAGCGGCGCCGCCCCCGAGCAACATCGCAGTGAACACGATGGCGGCCACACCGCGTTTGATGTATCGCTTTAACTGCACAAACGAGTCGTTCATCGCAGTCCCTCCTGGAGTCTTCGTTCGAATTCTCTGGATGTATATGAGAGGAACTGCGAGATTATCACTCTATCAACTTCACCCAAATTGGCGCTTGAAGTAATAGACGTTGTATTCACCCGCGGAGAATCGCGCTCAAACAGCAGGAAAATGAGCCCATCGGGCCGAATAGTGGATGCGATACGGAGAAAGCAGGTGTTACCAATGGTGGGCGAGTTGCAGCCTTTGTCAGTGTCCAGGAACCCATCCAGGTTAAGCGAAGTGAACATGGCCGCAAACCGCAGTGGAGACCCAGCCGGTTCCACGCAGGTCAACGCGGAATTTTTACAGCAGCTGACGGAAGCTCTGCGCAATCAGTGGGTTCTTTCCGTACTCGACAATCTGCCACTGCCTGGAGCCAACGCGCCTCTGTCGTCAGCAACCAGTACGTTCAGCGGCCTAGTCGGCCCGTCTGCGAGCGACTTCTTGCAGTTCTGGATGTCCATGGTCGAGAACGAGGCGCCGACCCAGCTTGCCACAAGCGGGTCTGGCGAGGCAACGTCCGCGAACAGTCCTCTGCCGACTGGAAATGCGGCCAAGGATGTGATAGACGCCGCCGTGAAGACCGCAGCAGAGCGTTACAACGTACCAGAAGCGCTGATCTACAGCGTGATGGAGCAGGAGTCCGGCTTCAACCCGCATGCGCAAAGCGCAGCGGGCGCCATTGGCTTGATGCAGCTAATGCCGGACACGGCGCGCGCCCTTGGCGTCGACCCGTGGGACCCGGTCCAGAATATCGACGGCGGAACGCGCTATCTGTCCCAGTTGTTGAAGCAATTCAACGGCGATATCCGCCTCGCGCTCGCCGCGTACAACGCAGGCCCGGAGGCTGTGCGCCGATACGGCGGAATTCCTCCATACCCCGAAACAGAGGCGTACGTAAAGAGCGTTCTCGCTCGGCTTTAGGAACTGGATGTGGCCGGTTCTGCGGCCATGGCCGGATGCAAGGCCAGATTCAATCCCCTCGCCAGGACGTCGGCGACATCGTCGATAAACTCGTCAATCTCCTTCGGCGTGACCATGAGGTTGTTGCCGAGCGGATCGAGCACTTCCTTCATCATCTGCCATTTTTGCGCCCCGTTGAACTGGTCAAACAGCTGGCTTACGCTGTGGTCCGGAACCGACGCCTTCAGCTGCTTCAACACCAGTTCCATGGCGTCGTTCGCGATGGTCGCCGCATCCACCACCGTGGGTACACCGACCGCGTAGACCTTGCAACCGAGCGTCTGCTCGTCCAGCGTCTTGCGCTTGTTCCCAACCCCCGCCCCCGGCGCGATGCCCGTGTCGGCAATCTGGATGGTTGCGTTGACGCGGGACAGGGACCGCGAGGCCAGCGCGTCAATCGCAATGACAACGTCCGGCTTGACGTGCTCGACAATCCCTTTCACGATTTCACTGGTCTCAATCCCTGTGATCCCGAGGACCCCCGGGGATACGGCAGCGACCGTCCGATAGCCCTGTTGCCGCAGTTCCGGCATGAAGTCGAACATGTGGCGCGTTACAAAGAGTCGCTCAACCACCTTGGGACCGAGCGCGTCTGGCGTTACGTGTTCATTCCCCAGACCGACCACCAGGACGGTCGCGTCCCGCGGCAAATCCAGTATGCGCCCGAATTCCAGCTCCAGTTGGTCCACAATCCGATCCTGGAGTTTGGGGTCGCGGCGCCGCATGCCAGGAGCTTCCAATGTGATGTAGTTCCCCATTTTCTTGCCGATGGCGCGCTCGCCTGCAGGACTCGTCACCTTCACCCGGGAAATCTTGATGCCTTCCAACTGTTCGTTCTCTTCTTCAACGCCAGGTACAACTGGGTTTGTCAGTCTGGCGAGTTCGTGCGCTTCAAGCGCCAGGTCCGTCCGTGGGCTGTAAGCAGAGTCGATGGTCCACTCGGTTTCTGGTTGTCTGCGAAATCGACGCTGCCAGTCGTTTCTGTGCATCATGGTTCCCCCTGTGTCACATTCGTCTGCCCTTAGCGTGCACTGAACCCACTCCGCTATTCAGTCCATCTCCCATCCTCTCCAGCTGAGTGTGCGCGGAGCGAATCTCTGCGAAGCAAGAATCTATTGCAGCGGCGCGCCCACGTGTGATAAACTCATCTTTGTCTGTATCGACGGGGGATGATCAAGGAGGTGACATTGTGCCAAACATCAAGTCGGCAGAAAAGCGGGTTCGCGTCAGCGCAAAGCGCACGTTGCGCAACGCTTCGCTCAAATCTGCACTGCGAACCACCATTAAGAAATTCGAAGTTGCATTGACGCAGAGCGACGTTGATCAAGCTCGCGTTGCTTTGAAAATTGCGACGCGTGCATTGGATAAAGCAGCTACGAAAGGGATCATCCATCGCAACACGGCAAGCCGCAAGAAGTCCCGTCTGACCAAGCGCTTCAACGCTTTTGCGGCGAGCAGCCAAGCTGCAAACCAGCAGTAATGTTGCAAATTTGTACTGAAAAGGGGCTGTCCCAAGAGCCATCGCAAGATGGCGAACGGGGGACAGCCCCTTGGTTTTTCTTTCGGAAGTCGGAAGAGGCGAATCAGCCGTGTTTCGCCAAAGAACATGTCATCAGCACCCACTCCAGTGCCTGGATGGCGTCGCGCCTTCCGGATTTCACAGCAAACTCGGCGTCGGCCAACACCGTCAGCAATTGCTCAATCTGGCGCTGATTCATGTACCGCGCCTGCTCCTGCGCAACCTTGACGGCATACGGATGGGCACCCGCACGTGCGGCGATTTGTTGCTGTGAGTACCCTTTCCCGCCAAGCACTTTCGCGTACCAAATCAGCCTCAGCTGGCGAGCAATCAAAGCGTACAGAGCAAACGCGTCGTGGCCAGAGCGCTGCAAATCCGCGAGTACGCGAAAGGACTTCGCCACATTTCCCTTTACCACTCCGTCAATCCAGGAGAACACATTGTCTTCCAGCGGGGAGCTGACCAGTTCCTGGACAGCGCCGAGATCAATTGGCTGGCCTGCCGTGTAGGCGTCCAGCTTGTCCAGCTCGGTAACAGCAGCCGAGATGGACTGTGTGCGGCGCCACAATTCCTGCAAGGCATCGTCCTGAATTGCGATGCCGCGCTTCACTCCGTAGTCGCGCAGTATATGTACAGCCACAGCCGGTTTCGGCACGTTGCAATCCACAACGCGATGAGCTTTGGCCAATTTCGTCAACTTCTTGCGCTCGTCCAGTTTCTCCCCAAACACGGTGATGGCGAGCACTTTGCCGTCCACTGGGGACGCCAGATATTGCTCGAGTTCCTGGACGTCGTGTTTTGCCTTGCCGGAAGCGAGTAAAGCTGTGCAGTTGTCGAGGACGACCAGCCCCGTCTCCGCGAACAGCGAAATGGTCTGGCACGCTTGCACAGCTCCGCTGCAGCCCTCTTCTTCAAACCGATAGCGCTGCACCTCGACAGGGATTCCGGAGCTCGCTTCCACGACTTCCTTCAGGGCGTCGAGGTACCACCGAGCCAGGGTGTAGTCCGTTCCTACCAGGACGTGCAACGGAGGTACTCCGTTTTCAGACCGCAGAGTGTCCATCGCCTTTGTCCAATCCAACATGCAAAACGCCCCCCACGCAAGTATACGCCGAATTCGTACAATCTGCATGGGTGGGCGCGTCAGGATGATATCCGGATGGCATCCGCGTGAAATCAGAGATGAATCAGTTCGCGCGACTTGTCGACAGCCAGGCGCACGCCGCCGAGTTCGTACAAGTATTTGACTTTCGTGGCTTCTTTGGCCATGCTTGCCACGGCTCCCTTGACCTGAAGGTTGAACACGTCGCCGACGCCAACTTCCCGCCCAAGCGACGCAAGGGTTCCTTTAAGGCTGGCGTGAAACGGCCGCATCGGTTGACCGTGCATCGCGGAAGTCAAGTTTTCCGCAATCACTCGGCCCATCTGCGAGGCAATCTGTGCGGTCGGCGGCAGCGGCTTGCCATTCTCCTCGCACCACGCGCTGTCTCCGCCGATAAAGATGTTGGGATCATCCACCGACTGGAGGTATTCGTTTACCTTGGCCCGGCCGCGGCGGTCTACGGTAAACCCAGCTTCCTGCAGGATAGGGTTGGCGCGCACTCCTCCGGTCCAGACAATGGTGCCCGCTTCCACGGTTTCGCCGCCGTCCAGGTGCACAACGCCGGGTTCCACTTTGACCAGCTTCGTGTTCGTCCGGAGTCTCGCTCCGCGCTCGGTCAGCGTTTTGGCTGCCACTTCCTGCAGGGGTTTGGAGACAGTCGGAAGGATGGTGGCCATCGCCTCGATGTTCTGGAGGTCAACTTTGCTTCGGTCAATGCCGTACTTCACGCAGAGTTCGGGCACCCAATCGACCAGTTCTCCGAGCAACTCGATTCCGGTCAATCCGCCACCGCCGATGACGATGCGCAAATGCCGCTCATCGCCGTCTTCCTTGTAGGCGCGGAACTGGTCTTCAATGTGCTGGCGAATGCGGGTTGCGGTCTCGATGTTTGTCAACACCAGGCTGTTCTCAGCCATGCCGGGAATACCAAAGTACTCGGGGACCCAGCCCAGCGCGATCACAAGCCAGTCGTACTCGTAATTGCCGTTCTTCCCGCGCACGACCTTATGCTCTCGGTCGATTGCGACCACTTCATCTTCCGTCACGTTCGACGTCGGTTTGCGCAACAACTCGCGGATGGGCACGGTGTAGTTCATCGGCTCTCCGCGGCCTCCCGCCGCCTCGTGCAACAACGTTGTAAAATAGTGGTACGGGTTTTTGTTGATGAGAGTGAACGGCTCTGACATTTTTTCTAGCCGTGTCGCCGCCATCATTCCCGCGTAACCTGCGCCTAAGACCAGAATTTTGCTCATGTTCTCTCCCTCTCCCGACAAACGTTCAATGCATTTGTCCATCGAACAAAAATGGATTTACGTTTACGTTGCGCCGAAGTGACGAACTCCATGCTGTCACAACTCTCCATGTCAATCCCGCAACGCATTCCAATTTTTCCGGCCATCATTATAACACAACCATTTCATTGCATTTGTGTCGAGCGCAAACAAATCGACTGCAGCATTCGACAAAGCGGCTTCCAGTAACAGGCAGTGAGCACTGCGCCGTACGCCACAGGCCACCACAACGAGGTAGGGCCAATGGCCACTACTGAAAGCGGCAATGCCGATACCTGTTCCACGACCCCAAGAAACGCCAGGATGCCTGCGTGCACACAGTGCCCAAGGCCCTGAGCCACCTGGACCACGGGTTGCAAATACGGCGAAGCGGTCGCACAAAGCAGAATGACACACAGCGTCGCAAGCGCGAGTGGCAACAGAACCATGAGGATTGGCTCGGCGAGGATATTGGACAGTACGGCGTACGGAGTGAACTGATGGAACGACACCGCCAGGACGGGAAACACCCACAGTTCGACCTGCAGCGTGGTCACCAGTGCGCCTCGCACGTAGTCGGCGACCTCGCGCAGGTACATCTCCCACCATCGACCGGATGTGCTCTTGCGGGCTCCCGCAAACCCGTTCAATACAGCGTTTTGCACTGCGGCGGTCGCCACGAATGACAATACAGCACTCACGCTCAGCATCGACGGTGGGTCCACGGTGATGAGCAATGCGGCCGTCCAGAGCAGCGAACCGCTCGGACCCGTCTTGCGACCTGCCGCCAGTCCGAACCACCGGTACGACGACATCACGGCGGCCCGAACCATGGAGATCTGAAAGTCGCACATCGCAGCGTAACACCAGATGACAACGAGGTGAAACCCAACGCGGCCCGTCATCGGGACGCGGAACCAGCGCCACAACGGGGTGGTGAGCAGAGCGACAAATCCTTCAATCAACAGCAAGTTCGATCCGCTGGCCGCAAGTACGTGCAGCAACCCCGCCGCCAAGAATTCCTGTTTTGTCGCTGTGGAAAGGTGCGAATCATCGCCGAAGAGCAGGCTGCCGACGAGTGCGCACTCGTCCGGCTGGAGACTGGTCCATTGCCCCAGTGCGTGGAGCCAGGCATCCCGAAATTCCCGGAATCCGTCAATGTGGGTCGGCCGCGTACGCACTTGCCCTACAAATTCAAACGCATCTCGCGGCGGTCTGCCGTTCGCGGACCAACTCTCGCGCTGGCTGAGTACGCCGACAAGCTCGACCGTCTGGCCTGCGGACGGCGGGATGACTGCATAGTAAATTTTCGTCGGCACAGCAAATTCACATCGGTACACCCCACGGCTGGTGGTTACTTCCTGCCAGTTCACCAAAGCCCATGTGTACCTCGAACCCACTTTTACCTCGAGAATGTTCCCGACTGCCGTAACGTGTTGCCCGACCAGTTCGCGCGGAGAGGGGATCACGTAGCGGCCGCGAACCCATCCGCAAGCGAACGCCAACAGACACATCCCGGCAGTCAATGTAAAGATCAAGAGGCAGCGCAAGCCTCTCCGCCACCCTATCCACGCCGTACAAACGATGCCGCCGAACGCAGTGAACAATGCGCACAACCGAATCGAATGACTGAGCGTGTCCCTCTCTCCGAGTAAAAAACCAGTACTTACAGCAACTATCCACAGGCAGAGCAAGGTACGCACTGCCCACGGACGACTCAGATCCGACTCCCCTCAATCTGGATTCGCGTTTCGACGTGGTGCGTTGCAGCGAAGCCAGGCGGGTCAAACCAAGCGTCCTGTTCCGAGCCCCACGTGGTGTCGACGTTGAGCCAACGCCCTTGGCGCGGGTCCCAGACCCGGTTCCAGGCATGCGGCCCGTATTGGAACGACGTGCCGCCAATTCCTTCGTCAATCTCCACCGTCAGCCCCACAGAGTGCGCCAGTTCTGCGTACAACAGCGCGTAATCTGCACATACCCCTCTCCCCGTGTGCAGCGTGTCGAGCGGAGTCTGCTGATCCCACTTGTGTTCGTATACATAGTCGTTATACTTCTTCCAGTCGTAGTGAATGTTGTGAATCTCCCATTCGTACAGGGCATGCGCCTGTTGTCTCGGATCCGAGATGCCGGCGGTGATCCGCTTGGCGAGTTTGGAAATCTCCTGCGGCACTACGAGCAGTCCGCGCTGCGTTCCATCGACCCCGGTGGGAACGGCGAACAAGGAAATGTTTTTAGAAATCGGTTCGAGGGCGTTCGCCGTCAGAACCGGCAATTCTCTCGTGACGAAGGGCTTGAGCCAGGGTTCGTAGATGGTGTCCGACAATGCCTGATACGGTGCAGAACCGGCAGCTTGCGCTTGCAACGAGGGAACTGCTACAAACTGCAGCAACACGAAAACGGCAGCGCCGAGCAGCAAGTCTCGGCCGGTACCGACGAGGGCCCCGAGCAGCCCCCCACCGGCACGGCTCCCTGCAATGGCGCGCGGCATCACCCGGACAATCCACGCTGGGAAAGGACGCACCACCCAGTGCAGAATTGTGGAAAAAAAGACATAGATCAGAATCAGGGTCAGCAAGTGCGTCGTCTGCGGCGACTGTTGCCACACTTCCCACAGGTGAGCCGCCCACTGCGGAAGTTGATCCGAGGATGTTTTCGAAATCAGGCTCGTCACGTGAAGATTTACGTACCATGCGCTGAACAGAGCGACCGCTGCCACCGCCAGGTGGGTGATTTGGGACACCAGGTAGCCGGCTTGCGAGGCAAAACGGCGGCGCCATCCCTGGTATACAGACCAACAGAGCACTGCCGCGAAGACGAGTGTCAACCAGTTCACCCAAACCCCTCCTTTCGTCGGCTCCGCCCGCAGAGAACAGACGCCTCTGCCCTCCATCATAACCAAAGTGGAACAACCGGTTCACCCGGATACTGCTGCCATAGATCTATCGGATGAAAGTCTGCGGATCTGACGGTACGAAGCTCGAGGCTCAACGTTGTGAGGAAAAATCCAGATACGGCGCCAGTCTGGCGACGGTCGCCTGACCGATGCCAGGGACCTGTAGCAGGTCGTTCGCTGCGTGAAACGGGCCGTGCTCTGTGCGAAAACGAACAATTGCCTCCGCTTTGCTGGGACCAATACCCGGCAGTGTCTCGAGCGTCTGTGCGGTCGCTGTATTGATGTCTACTTTGTTGTCGGTGACCGGCGCCGCAGTGCCCGAATCGTTGTGATCTGTCGTTGCAGCGCCGGGAGAGTCCCCTTTGCGCTCCGCGGCAGAGGGAATGACGACCTCCGCGCCGTCGTCGAGGATTGCGGCGGCATTGACCAACGCCGCATCCTCTGGGTGGTTGTATCCTCCCGCCGCGGCGACCGCGTCCTGAACCCGCGAATTGATCGGCAGCCTGTATACACCGGGGTGCCTTACATCGCCGTGGACGTCGACGACAATCTGCACAGCTGGCGCCCTGTTGTCCAGCGCAACAACTGCGGCGCTTCCGGTCGCGCCGTTCTCCAGTTGGTCTTGCATTGAAGACGAGCGCTCGGATGGTTTGTGCAGAGCGTAGCCGATGGCTGCTGACAACAGTACGACGGTCCCGACGGCGCTGACGCGTACCCAGCGACTGCGGCGGTTGTCCGGAGTTTCCGACGTCTCTCCGTCGGCTGCTTGCAGTGTGTCACTTACCGTCATCGGATTGGTCTCAATCGGTTCAAACAGACTGTGCGGTGAAGGTTCGCGCACGCTAAATCCTCCTCGAATTCGCGCCGTTGTTGGTGCGGTGAATGTTCGAGGCAAACGGCGAAAAAACCTGTTTTCAGAGCGGAAATCCAATATGACTTTGGAAATACCGTGGCAATGTGAAGTGGCACGCGCGAACTTTATCGTGTAAGATGAATACACGAAGTTTCGGGGGTTGTTCAATTGCTGACGCCAAGTATGGAAGATTATTTGGAAAAAATTTATGAACTCATGAAAGAAAAGGGGTACGCCCGAGTATCCGACATTGCTTCTTCGCTGGATGTACAACCCTCTTCGGTCACGAAAATGTTGCAAAAACTGGACGAGAACCAGTACGTCACATACGAAAAGTACCGGGGCATTGTGTTGACGGCGCGCGGTCAGAAAATGGGTCGACTGATGAAGGAACGTCATCACATGCTCGAGGACTTCTTGCGCATCCTCGGAGTGAGCGAAGAGACGATTCAACGAGACGTCGAAGGCATCGAACACCACGTGAGTCCGACTACGCTCAGTTCGCTTCAGGCGCTGGTCCTGTTTTTCGCGGAACACCCGGAGTGCCTCGCTCACTTTCAAACCTATCTCCAGCGGCAACAGCAAGAACACGTGGACGACTGACTCGTCCACGTGTTCTGCCTTCAGGGTTTCCTGGCGACTAAGCAGATACGGTCCGCAGTCGCCGCATCCCGCGCTCCAAAGTCACCCAGTACGTATTGCACGGTAAACCCAGTTTCCTGCAAATCCTCCACGAGCCGCTCAACTGGATAATACTGCTGCTCGTGATGTTCCTCATAGCGCCGGTATACTTCTCCATCTTCCGATAGAAACATGTGCACGTCGTACGAAATGCGGCCACTCAAAGAGTCAACGTCCGTCTCGAATAAGACGGCGGCATCCGACCGCAGATCATGCCAGACACCGTCTTTCAGGGTGGAAATTCGGCTGGGCCCCAGCGCGTCGAAACAAAACCAACCGTCACTGCGAAGCGCTGCGAAAACACTTGCGAAGAATTGTCGCACTTCTTCTTCCGACAGGAGGTAATTGACGACATCGCAGCTCGCGATGGCAAAGTCCACCGGCTGTGGCAAGCGAAACGTGCGGATATCCTGACACATCCACTGCACCCTGGCGCCGGACTGCAATGCCCGCTCTGCCGCTTGCGCCAGCATATGCTCCGACACGTCAATCCCAAACGCCAACCGACTTTGCGCAGCGAGTTCCACCGTCAAAGTGCCGGTTCCACAGCCCAGATCTGCAACATCGAGAAAACTCAGATCCGGGCCGCTCTGCGCCAGCCAATTCAACCAGTCCCTGTGCGGCGCATCATTCATAAAAGCGTCGTATATGCCGGACAAGTGCTCGTAAGGGTTCATTGTGCCTCAAAGGGAATCGTTCGAGCGTCTCCCCACAGTCGCTCCAAGTGGTAGAACTCGCGTTCTTCCGGCCGGAACACGTGCACAACGATGTCTCCGAAGTCAAGGAGAACCCACCGCGCCTCATCCATACCTTCGGTTCCCTTGCAGCGCATGCCGAGCGACTCGAGCCGATCCCGCACCGAATGCGCAACTGCCTCCAGTTGCGTCCCGGAACTGGCGGAACAGATCACGAAGTAGTCGGCCATTGGCGTCAGTTCGTGGATGTCCAGGACGACGATGTCCTTGGCCTTCTTGTCCGCGGCTGCTGCCGCGGCTTCGAGTGCAAGCTGGTCGGAAGATGTCTGCATTCGGTTCCCCCCTGAATTTGTATTGTTTCCATTACTCCGGTTGCTCCTGTTGGCGCTCCACTTGTTCCCAAAGCTCGTTTCGCGCCATTACAGTGAGCGGAAAGATTGGCTGATGCGTCTTGATCAGGTACAAAATCGTGCTGTCAAGCGACTCCGCAAGCGCCACATTCAAATCGCGAAGCGCCAATTCGCGGATCCGATCTACGCCAGGATAGCGTCGCCCAGGCTCGATAGCGTCGGCAAGAAAAATTACTTTTTCCAGGTCGCTCATGCCAACGCGGCCGGTCGTGTGATAGCGAATGGCGTTCTTGATGTCTTCGTCGTCGACGCCGAACCACTCGCCGGCCAAATAAGCGCCAATCGGGCCATGTAGAACGGCGGGGATGGAGGCAAACCCGGATGGAATTTCGACTTGCTCTGCCACCTGCAACAACTGCTCCGTGGACCACTCGCGGGCGATATCGTGGAGCCACGCGGCAATTCGGGCACGGTTCACGTCGACACCGAAGCGTTCTGCCAATTTTTCGGCTGTCTCCACCACCCCAACCGTGTGCTCATAGCGCGCCGGACTCAACGACGCGCGAACTCTCTCCTGCATTGCGTTTTCGAACACCTGCAACTCTCCCACGCACGGTGTAGTGTTGTCAATTTCCCATCGACTCTAACCAAACGTCCAGGACCTGCGGCGGGACAAGCCCGCACACCGGCCGTCCGGCCAGCAGGCGCTGGCGCACAAACGTCGAGGATACATCCACAATCGGCATATCCAGCAGCGTTGCGCGAACTTTGGGCAGCGCACCACGAACTTCGGCCAGTGTTTCCGCGAACGGATGGCCAGACCGGACTGCCACAATAAATTCTATCAGATTCACCAAGATGTTCGCCTCATGCCAAGTCGGCAAAGCAGCCAGACTGTCGGAGCCGAGCAGAAAACGGAACCTGCAATTCGGAAACCTCTCAATACACGCGCGAACCGTGTCTACAGTATACGAAGGCCGTGGCAGGGACGACTCAATATCGCACACTTTCAAGCCTTCATAGCCTTGTATCAGAAGTTCGACCATGCGCAAGCGCACGCCGTGCCCGAGGTGCCGCTCGTGCTGCTTGTGCGGCGGGAGAGGTGACGGCAAGAACCAGATTTCATCCGCCCCGCACTGTTCCAGCGCCAATTGAGCCATCAGCAGGTGACCGACGTGCGGTGGGTCAAACGTTCCGCCGAACAGTATGACGTCCTTCATTGCTGAGGGAGTAGAATCTGTGGATTCTCGGTCGATTTGCGGTAGAGAACGACTGTCCTGCCAATCGACTGAACCCATTCCGCCCCCGTCTCCTCCACCAGGATCTCGGCTACCTCATCCCGTTCGAGTGGACTGGTTTCGAGAACTGAGACCTTGATGAGCTCGTGCGACTCCAACTCGATGTCGACCTGCTCGAGCACACCGGAAGTAATCCCCGCCTTGCCAATCTGCATTGCTGGACTCAAGTGATGAGCCAGCGAACGCAAATACCGTTTCTGTTTTCCGCTGAGCATTTTCATTCCACCGTCCTCATGAATACACTCACCTGCAACCAGGACGCGCCGCCCCGTGAGCACAACCAGCTTTACAAGTGTCGCAGCGCATTCCGCGCTGCAACGCGCATCGCTTCGGCGGGCGCTGCCTGCCCTGTCCACCACGACAGCGCCCTGGCCCCTTGCTGAACCAGCATTTCCAGACCGTCCTGAACTCTGCAGCCTTGTTCGGCGGCCTGTCCCAAAAATTTCGTTGGGGAAGGTCGATAAATCAGGTCCTGGACAAACTGCCCGGAACGGAAGCACCGAGCGTCTGTCACAGGAGAGTCGTCGACATTCGGCCACATCCCAATCGGAGTGCACTGTACCACCCATTGCGAGTGTTCAATGCTTTTCTCCAAATCCGTCCAAGCCACCGGCACAATGTCCAGATACTCGCCGAAGTCCTCAGCCAATGTACGGATTGCTTCGGTTCTGCGAGCGGCAATCTGCACCCGAATGCCTGGCAGGTGAAGCGCCAGTGCGGCGAGCACGGCACGCGCTGCACCGCCTGCGCCGAGCAAGGTAACTCTCTGCACCGTGGGCGCGGCGTACTGCCGCACGGATTCCCACCATCCTGCCACATCCGTATTATGTCCGTATATCGCGCTTCTGTCCGAGTCAAAGCGGAGCGTGTTGACCGCCCCGACCAACCTGGCCTCTTCGGTCAACTCTGTACACATTCGATAGGCTTCCTGCTTGTACGGGATGGTTACGTTTGCGCCGCTCGCGCCGAGCGCCAGCAACCCAGACACAGCAGCCTCCAGGCTCCCTGGGCGAACCGGAAACCGCATGTACGCCGCATCGAGTCCCATCTGCTGAAACGCTGCCTTCATCATCTCTGGCGATACACTGTGCTCGACGGGCCAGCCAATCAATCCAAACCACCGTGTCGTCACGCGAGCACCCCCGCAGCACGCAGTCAGAACGCGTCACATTGGTGATAGAAACGGGATTACTATAGCACAAGTTTCTCCACTTTTCACAAAGCAAAGTGTTCGGCCGAAGCCCAGCGACGCTGACCACGCAAAACGCAAACAAAAAATGGGCGTTGCCACACGCCCACATTCTCACTCGCATGTTACCTGCGAAAATCGAGAACTGCTTGCAATTCACCCTGGTCGACGCAGAGCGCCACGTCGTACAGGCGATACGTCCGCAAATCGGGCCGGGCATCCCGCGTCGACGTCACGACCTTCTGCAATTGCCCGATTAATCCTTCCACCGACACCGTCGTTCCGGAATTCGTTGAGAATACCGGCACGACGACTGTCTTGCGCTGAGACTCCACCACACATCCACCACCCAGATACGCTTTACCGTCCAGTTTGCCCGGACCTGCCGCTTGGCAAACCAGCCTGCCATTCGCTAGTCTAGATGTATGGTGGTCAGAGCAAAATTATGTTCTCATGCCTCGACTAATGCCGCCGACCAGCCGGGGGCGCACTGTCACTTTCACCTGGTGCGGCGCGTACAGATGTCCCCGGATGTTGTGCCCCTGCAAGGTGATCCAGCCGAGCCCGGATAACACAATGTCGCACCCCGTCAGCGGAATCTCCAGTTCGGGCCCCGCGTCCGCTGCCGGCGGCCGCTGCCGCTCGCCGCGAATCCGATACGGCGTTTTTTCTCCCAATGCGCGGCGACAGCTTGGACACGGCGCCTTCAAGATGTCGTCTGCATGCTCCGTCCCAATGACTTCGGCACGTTCGAGCTTTGTCCGGTGCACCACCAAATCGTTGCTCACATAGCAGACCACGGGTTGGTGCGGTCCGGACACAAAGTCGAAGCGGGCAAATCCGCCGAGCCACAGTGTCTGGCCAGGGTCGAGCTGATAAATCCTCGGCCGAATCGCGGATTGCGGCAATACCGCCTTCAGGCACTGGCCGCAGAGGTGGTCAATCAACCTGTCCCCGTGGATCAATCCCGGTGTGTCCACCAAGACCATCTGCTTGCCCGAGCCCAGTTCCATCCGGACGGCAACCATGCCGATGGTTGTACCCGGTACCCGCGAGGCTGTGAACCGCTCGTCCTGCTTCTGACTGCGCAAAAGGTGGTTGAGCAACGTAGATTTTCCCACGTTCGCCATTCCGACGACATACGCGATGTCGGAGCGCGTAGCACACAGTTCGCGCACAACCTCGTCCGTCCCCTGGCCGGATTGTCCACTGACAAAGAGCACCTTGGTCGCGCGGATACCAACGGATCGCAATTCCCGCAAGATCCACCGTTCCAGGGTCTGAACGTGGACCTCACGCGGCAGCAGATCCACTTTGTTGACGACGGCCACAACCTCGCTCGTGCCAATCAGGTTCTGCAGGCCGGGAATGAGCGAACCGGGCAAATCGAAAACGTCGAGCACGTACAACACGAGGCCAGGGTGTTTGGCAATCGCCGATACCTCGCGCTCATAGACGTCGTGGGGTACCACGATGCGCGAAAACTCACCGTAGTGGCGAATGCGAAAACAGCGCCTGCACACAGGCCGCTCGCGTTCCAACGCGCTCGCCGGGACGTAGCCGGGGGCGTCGGGGTCTTCGGACTGAAGCTGGATGCCGCAGCCGCTGCACTGTATGAGCCGATTGTTCGTTACTTCGTTGTCCGTCATCTCTGTTTCACCTTTCTTTCTGGTACAACCAATCCCCTGCGCACTAACATTTTCATCACAACGCGCTCGAATTTCCGGACCAGGCGCGTGCCCCACCACTCGTTGGGATCAATGGGCAACACGAGGATGGTGTAAATCCCACAGCGCTTTCCACCCTGAATGTCTGTGAACAGCTGATCCCCTATCATGACGGCGCTCGAGGGGTTTGCTCCAAACCGCGACAAGGCCTCGAGATACGCGCGCGCCTTCGGCTTCCGCGCGGACGCGATGTAGGGTACATTGGCCTTTTCGGCAAACGCCTTGACGCGCGGTCCCTGGTTGTTGGACAGGATGCAGACCTGAAATCCCCTCCCGCGCGCCGCTTCCAACCACTTCGCCAAGTCCTCGGTCACATCCGGGTAGTTCCACGGCACCAGGGTGTTGTCCAAGTCGGTCAGAATCAGCCGAAACCCGGCGTTCCACAGCTTGTCCAAGTCAACGTCGGCAATCGATTCCACGTATTCGTCCGGCCACAGCCGTTCCAGCCACCTCGTCATACCTTCCTCCGATCCGTTGTATTGCAATGAACCGACTCGCCAGCGTCTCGCGCTGCGTGGCGCCGCTCGCGCCGCTCGTCAAAGCGGCGCATCCGCTAGGTGCTGCCTTTGCCGGCGCGCAGTTGTTCGTACAATTTGTTTAGCGCCTTACGCTCAATCCGCGAGACATACGAGCGGGAAATACCCAGTTCCGCGGCAATTTCGCGCTGCGTCCGCTCTTCGCCATCGGGGATGCCGAAGCGTTTGCAGAGCACCTCTCGCTCGCGCGGACCGAGCAACGGCAGGTTCTCATACATTTTCTGCTTTTCCCACGTGAAATCAACCTGGTCGACAATTTCGTCTGCATCGGATCCCAACAGGTCAACCAGCGTCATTTCGTTTCCGTCTTTGTCCGTTCCAATTGGATCGTACAGCGATGTGTCGCGGCGGTGCTTGCGATTGCTGCGCAAGTACATGAGGATCTCGTTGTTGATGCAGCGCGCCGCAAAGGTCGCCAGTTTGGTTCCCCGGTCCGGATGATAGCTCTCGACCGCCTTGATGAGCCCAATCGTGCCAATGGAGATCAGGTCTTCCGGGTCTTCTCCACACCCATCGTACTTCTTGGCCAAGTGGGCGACCAGCCGCAGGTTGTGCTCTATCAACTTGTTGCGCGCGGCACCGTCACCCGCGAGCATCCTTGCGATGCATTCCGACTCTTCTTCCACCGACAACGGTTGCGGGAACGCGTTGTTCTTAACGTAGGAAACGAATACCGATACGTCTTTCAACAACAGTGTGAGCAGGGTCAGAATGCCAGGCAATGGATCCACCTCCGTCTAGGCCACTGTCACTAGCCTATGACCGGGGCGCCCTGAAACTGCCTGTACCCGTTCACGAGTTTGCGCGTGATGTCCACCACCGCGCGGTGCGCCTGTTGCGAAGAAAGATTGCCGACGAATACAGAAAACGCGATTTTCGGCTGCTCTGCTGGAAAAAAGCCGACCATCCAGGCATTCACGTTGCGCCCGCCCGAGAGCTCTGCCGTTCCCGTCTTCACTGCCACGGGCACAGCCGTGCTTGCCAGCGCATGGGCTGTTCCGCTCTGCCGGGTAACGGCCTGTTTCATCCCCTGCCCCAGCCAGTACGCTGTGATGGCCGACATCACGTGCTCGTCCGGCGGGGTGGCGTAGTTCCGAAAGGGTAATCCGGACTTTTCCGCATCGAGCACGAGCCGGACCGGGCGCATGCGGCCGCCGGCCGCAATGGTGCGCGCGAGGTTTGCGGCCTGCAGCGGCGTGAGCCGCACGTCTTCCTGGCCAATCGCAGTGTTCGCCAGCAGTCCGTTGTCTGCTCCTCGATGTCGAAACACGACAGCCGATTCCGCTCCCGGAAGAACCGTCTCTGCGTCTACTTCCTGCAATTGCGGCTCACTGAGGTGGAGACGGCGGACTACCCAGTCCATCCCCTTTCTCCCCAGCTCGATGCCGACGCTGGCGTACGTTACATCGCAGGAGTCGGCAATCGCCTGAATGAGCGTCTCACGTCCGTGCCGCGTCCAGCAATGCATGTTGACCCCTGGCGCCTGGACCGTTCCTGTACAGAAAAACCGCGAGGTCGGCCGAAACCGATACGACTCCAGGGCTAATGCGGCAGTCACGAGCTTGAACACCGAACCAGGCGTCTCTGCCTTGATGGCGGGAATGGACCAAGGATTCTCCGGATCCCGTCCCGCGATGGCGAGCGCTTCGTTGGTTGCCACGTCCAGCACCACTACGGCTGCCCGAGGGACCTTGGCCTCGTCCAGAGCAGCGCGCGCGAGCCGCTGCCACGCCGGGTCAATCGTCGTCCGTATGTCGGCGCCGGGGACTGCCTGTACGGAATACAATGTCTGCCCCTCTGCACGGTCGACGTGCCGCAGCGTCGCAACGTAACCTGGGCGCTGTCCGCGCAAGACGCGGTCGAAAGCAAGTTCCAGCCCCGACCTGCCCTGCTCTGGAGTCACTCGGTCCGGGTCGGGCCACTGATCTGGCAGGCCGACCTTACCCACGAGCGGATCGATCACGCTAGCACTCTGCTCTGTGTGCGCGCGAACGCGGAGGTGCTGACTCCAGGCCGCGGACTTCCAAAATCCTGTCCAGGGCATGCCGTTCCGGTACAGAATCCTGCCACGTCCGTCGTCCGTCCGGAACAGTCGGAAATGTTCCAGCTCCGCTTTCACGCGCAACGCGTCCTGCCACCGCGTCGGCGCCTGTTGATTCACTTCGTCGGGAAACACCGTCAGGCAAAACAGCCGGACGGCGAGGAACGCCAGTCCGCATAGACTGCAGATACCGAGCCAAAACAACCGCCTGCGCCGCATTTCCGTACATCACACCGATTCCGGCCGCGCCAAGGTGTGCTACCTGCTTGAGCGCGAGATATTTCTACCTATTTTCCCCGAAATCACCTGGCAGATGCGCCTCCACTCGGCGCTGGTCAGTGTGAGTGCGCTTTCAGATTCTGGCGACTGAGTGCTTCGTTGTGCAGTTGCTCCTGGTAGGTGGTGGCGAAATAGTGTTGACCGGATCCGTCGTTTTTGACGACGTAGTAGAGATAGTTCGTCTTGGCCGGATTGAGCACAGCCTGGATGGACGCCATCCCCGGATTCGCGATGGGGCCGGGGGGCAACCCGGCGTTGCGGTATGTATTGTATGGATCGTCCACTTGCGTGTCCTTCTCGGTGAGGACATCCTTGTGCCCGAGGATGTACTCGAGCGTTGCGTCAATTTGCAACTTCATGTGCCGCTGCAAGCGATTCTGAATCACATCGGCGATAATCGGCCGCTCCTTGTCTACCCGAGCTTCCTTTTCGACCAGCGATGCTTCCGTCAGCAGCTGTGGAAGCGTCAGGCCGCGCGCCTGCATTTGCTCCGTGACAGCTCCGTCGATATGGCGCGCAAAGTTGGCCAGGAACTCCTCGACCACCTGGTGCGCCGATTCGCCTCGCTCGAACGCGTAAGTGTCGGGAAACAGGTACCCTTCCAGCCGATACTTGACGGCCTTGCCTCTGGGCAAGTTCTGCAGAAACGGTTCGTCGAAGGAACCGCGCTGTACTTCGTTGAGAAATTGTGACTTGCCGCAAATGCCCTGCGCAGCCAGTTTGTCCGCGATTTCCACGACCGTATATCCTTCCGGAATGGTCACAGTGACGGCCGTGTTGACGACGTCGCCGTGAGACAATGTGGAGATGAGCCCGGCGATGGAAGTCCCTCGGACGAGTTTGTAGTGCCCGGCCTGAAACGTCTGACCTGCCGCCTTGTATTTGACGTAGAGTCGAAAGACGAACGCGTTGCGGATGAGACCCGCGCGCTCCAGGTCCAGCGCGACGGCGCTGACAGACTCGCCTGGCTCCACGCGAAAGTCCACCGCTTCGCGAGCGCCGACAGGCGGCCTCAGTTGCCCGTACACCCACGCTGCGGATCCCAGGCCGCACAGGCAGATGAGCGCAAACGCACCCGCCAGCCACCACCACCAGCGAAATTTGCGCTGTTTCCGCGAATCCATGTTTTCCGGCATGTCTGTGGACGCCACTCGACGATTCTCTCCCCTGTGACAAGTTGCAGCAAGCGCCTGCCCCATCCCGGGTGCCTGCAAGCTGGCCTTGCTGTCTGGTCACTGGCGCTGTTTCCAGTCCAGATAACTCTGCAACAAGAGCGTGGCTGCGACCTCGTCAATCACCTGCTTGCGCCTGTTCCGGCGCATGTCCGCTGAGATCAGCAGCCGCTCGGCGGCCACGGTGGTCAGCCGTTCATCGAACAATCGGACTGGAACCCCCGCAGCCTGCTCGAGTTGCTCCGCAAACGCCTGGCACTGCTCGGCCCGTTCGCCGACTGTGCCGTTCATGTTCTTCGGCAGCCCAACGACCACTTCTTCAACCTCGTGCTGCCGGATGAGTTCCACAATCTCTGCAACCGCCTGTTCATCCGTCGTTCGGCGCAGCACCGACAGGCCTTGCGCGAACAACCCAGTCGGATCGCTCAGTGCAAGGCCAATCCGTGCCCGTCCGTAATCAACTCCGAGGACTCTCATAACCGTTGCTTTCCGCGTAGGCTCTGACCAGTTCCTCAATCAGCTCATCCCGTTCAATGCGGCGAATCGTGTTGCGCGCATCGAGATGACTGGTGATGTACGCGGGATCACCCGAGATCAGGTAGCCCGCAATCTGGTAAACCGGGTTGTACCCTTTTTCGGACAACGCCTTGTAGGCGAGTTGAAAGGCGCGGCGCGCTTCTTCGTTTTCCCGTCTGGCCTCAAATCGCATCGTATGATCCATGATCCGTTCGGCCACTCCTTTTTTCACAGTCCTACACTCTAAACATTTCGCTCAGGCCTGCAAATTTCCTGCGCACTGCCTTACAATTTGCACCACTTGGCCAATGGCCTCCGCTGCCTTGTCCGGATTCTTCCCGCCGGCCTGTGCCAGGTCCGGGCGACCGCCACCGCCGCCTCCGGCGACGGATGCCACCTGTTTGACGATTTGGCCGGCGTGCAGGTTGCGCGCCTGCAGGTCTGGCGATACCGCCGCGACAAATTGGACTTTTCCGTCGTTGACACTTCCGAGCACAATCACGTGCGATGGCAGCTTCTCGCGCAATTCATCGACAACTTGCCGCAGACCGTCCATGTCGGTGTCCGGAATCAGCGCAGACAGGACCGGCGTTCCGTCCACGTCGACGACGCGGTTCAACAGTTCAAGGGCGCGGCTGCGGTTGAGCTTCGCCCTGGCGGATTCCAACTCTCGCTCCAGCTGACGAAGCTCTTCCAGGACGCGTTCGGAGCGCGGCAGCAGTTCGCTGACGGACGTCTTGAACAGGCTCGACACGTTTTCAAGCAACTGCTCCTGACTCTGCACATACTCGTAAGCATACCGCCCCGTCACCGCTTCAATGCGGCGCACGCCGGCGCCAATCCCTGTCTCCGACACAATCTTGAACAGGCCAATCAGCCCTGTCCGCTCGACGTGACAGCCGCCGCACAACTCGATGCTGTAGTCGCCCGCTTTGACGACGCGCACGATTTTCCCGTACTTTTCGCCGAACAGCGCCATGGCGCCGAGGGCCTTCGCCTCGTCGATGTCCATCTCCCGGATGTCCACCACGTCATCGCGCCAGATGGCCTCGTTGACTCTCCGCTCAACCGCCTGCAGCTCGTCTCTCGTGAGAGCACCGAAATGGGAGAAGTCGAAGCGCAGGCGCGCCCCTTCCACGAGAGACCCTGCCTGGGTTACGTGCTCGCCGAGCACTTCCCGCAGCGCCTTGTGCAGGAGGTGCGTCGCCGTGTGGTTCTTGACGGTGTCGCGGCGAACCTCGGCGTCGACCTTCGCCGAAACGACAAGCCCCGGCGTCAGGCGTCCGGACGTAACCCGGACCTTGTGCACATGCTGCCCGTGCGGAGCCTTCTTGACGTCGAGGACCTGCGCCGAGCCGGTTGCGCTTTCGAGGACTCCCGTATCCGCAACCTGGCCGCCGCTCTCCGCGTAAAACGGCGTGACGTCGAGCAAAAGCTCTCCTTCCTGGCCGGCTTCGAGACTCGGTACGAGTTCATTATTGCGCAGCAGGACGATAATCTTGCTCTCCGTCTCCAATTGCGTGTACCCAACGAACTGACTGGGGTCTGTGATGGACTCGAGAGCGCCGCGGTCGGC
>CAZYAH010000009.1:0-21027 GCA_964645595.1 uncultured Alicyclobacillaceae bacterium
TAGGCGGTACTCATCACGTCACTGCCGTACAGTTCCATCCAGGTTTCGAGGAGGTGAATGCCATCCGGGTCGCCAGACCGTTCCGCCAAGTGTTTGTCACCTCCGAATCGGCACCCGCTACATCATTGACGAAGCAGAAGCGGGGTTCGTGACAAGTGTAACAAACCGCAGGGAGTTGTGCTTCATATTGCGGCGGACGATTGCAGAGGACTCGGAGCCGTTGATCACGGCAAAGAAGATGTCGTCGAGAGGTCTTTCATTCTTTCGGAGCGGAACCGATTAATGGTACGGAAATCCGGGGTCTGACGCGCTGCGAACCACATGAAGGGAATATTCTCGCGAAGTGCCTTGGCGATTTGACTTCATAAAAGCGGAGGGGCTGCCCCGTAAGTGCTTTGGCACTTTTAGGACAGCCCCGCGAACCACATCGCGTGGTATTACATTGAGACGGTTTGAGTACTTGCTGCCACCACATCGCCGCCTTCGACGTGCTCGACGTCGAACACAGCTTTCGGCAGAGCAGTCTTAACGCCCCAGTAGTAGACCACAAGCGAAACCACCGCGACGATAATCTGATCCCACGGACCAGGCAAAGTACCGTTTCCTTCGAACGTCCCGAGGTAGGACAGGACCATCATGATGGCAAAGTAGACAACCAGCCACCAGGAGGATTTCACCTGCTGCGCGAAATCCACCGTGTCCTTCGGCACATACTTGGCGAACAGCAGGTACAGTGCAAACATCACCAGCATGGAGCCGAGCAGCCAGGAATCGGTCTTCCAACCCGTCCAGTAGATAATTTCCGAAGCGATGATGAACGCAAGCGGGCTGATGATTTCCATTCCCTTAAGCTTGAAGGGACGGGGGAGTTCCGCAGCGTTGTAACGGAACGCATGCGCCGAAATCGGTCCAACGATGTAGGTCAAAACGGTTGCGGAAGACACAACGGCTACCATGGAGTCCCAGGACGGGAACGGCAAGGTCCAGAACAATGCGGCGAAGAAGGAGAGCCACAGCGCAGCGCGAGGCACACCGGTCTTTTCGTCAACTGTGCCGAAGACCTTGAAGAACGTGCCGTTGCGCGCCCACCCGAACACTACGCGGGAAGTCGCCGACAGGTAGATGTTACCGGTACCGTTCGGCGAGATGATGGCGTCAAACGTAATGAGTGCCGCAAGCCAGCCGAAGCCGAGGACAAGTGCGACGTCGCGGAACGGCAGCGGGTACTTTTCTTTCACCGCAGCCCAGCCGCCAGACAGGTCGCTGGTCGGAACCCCGCCGACGAACGACACCTGCAACAGAATGTACAATGCCGCAGACAACAATACCGCGAGGATGATGGCCACAGGAACTGTCCGCTGCGGATTCTTTGCTTCACTGGAGAACCCGACCGCCTGCTGGAATCCCAGGTATGCGAAGACAATACCAGCAGTCGATACGGCGGATTCAATGCCGCTGAATCCAAACGGCGCAAAGCCGTGAATCGAGAAGTTGATTCCTTTGAACTGTGTCAACAGAACAACGACCGCAAGCAGCGGGACAATAAACTTGAACGCAGTGATGACGGTGTTAGTTTTGCCGAAAATTTTTACACTCCAATAGTTCAGAAGGAAGAAGATGATAAGGAACACAAGCTGGACAAACCAACCCAGTACCGTTGGGTGACCCGAGACCTGGTCAGCGGTCAGCCCTGGAACCCAACCGCCGAGATACTGGCGAGCTGCTTCAACTTCAATACCGGCAACGCTCGAGAAGGCAATCAGGGAGGCGAAACCCATCAGATAACCAATAAGAGGCCCGTGAGAATAAACAGGGTACCGCACTGTGCCACCCGCGCGCGGTATGGACCCCCCAAGTTCTGCGTAGACCAACCCGAGCAGAATGACGGCGACGGCACCAATGAGCCAGGAAATCCACGCTGCGGGACCCGCCACGTTCGCTACTCTCGCAGAGGCAAACAGCCAGCCAGAACCGATGATTGACCCGAGTCCCAGGAAGGTCAGGTCCGTCAGGGTCAGCTGTTTCTTGAGCTTTCCTTGCTGCTCCATAACTTCTCTCCTTTCCAATCTCCTTATCCCTACTTTTCAGTCGCTCTGTCGAGCGCTAGAAATCATTATAATTCATATTTCTGATAAATCAAATATTTTCATCAAAACTGACAGAACCACATAATACCAATCCCGCGGTGTGCAATGCTCGAAGTACTATGCGCTTTTCCCTGCCGCACTTTCCTTGCCGTTCCTCGCGGTGCTAAACTAAGTGGAAACTTGTCCCCTGATCATATGGAGGGTTTGCGCATTGTACCGCTTGCTACGCTCTCTGTTGTTTCGAATGTCTCCCGAATCCGCTCACCATCTGGTACTCCGCACCCTGTCCTTGGCGCCAGGGATGGTTTCCGTGATTGCACCAAAATTTCCGGTGCCATCTTCGCTTCACCAAAAGCTCTGGAACCAATCCTTCCCCCACCCTATCGGCCTGGCCGCTGGATTGGACAAGGACGGGATTGCCGTGAACGGCCTGCTGCGATGCGGCTTTTCATTTATTGAGGTTGGCACGGTTACGCCACAGCCGCAGCCCGGCAACCCGCGGCCGAGATTGTTCCGGCTCGTCGAAGACGACGCCTTGGTCAACCGCATGGGCTTCAACAACAAAGGAGCCAACGCGCTGATTCAACATCTGATGCGGCGCAAGCTGCCGGGCGTTGTCGGTGTCAACATCGGCAAGAACAAGACGACACCAAATGAGCGCGCCGCGGAGGACTACGTGCAGCTGATTGACAAATTGTATCGGATTGCAGACTACATCACGGTCAACGTCAGTTCTCCCAATACGCCTGGTCTCCGCGACCTGCAGTCGGAGCAGGCCCTCGTGCCGCTCGTGCAGGCAATCAAGGACGAGCGGGATCGACAATTCCAGGCGCATAAGGACAAGGTCCGCCAGCACTGGGTGCCGATACTGGTAAAGCTCGCCCCAGATCTGTCTGATGATGCGCTCGAGTCGTTGGCGGTTCGCTTGGTCGAGGTGGGCGTTGACGGCCTCATCGCCACCAACACCACCATTCGCCGGGACGGGCTGGTATCGCCGCTGCAGGCAGAAACAGGCGGACTCAGCGGGCGGCCTCTCCAAAGTCGGTCGACGGAAGTAGTCTCACTCCTGTATAAAGCAACCGGCGGCGCTGTTCCCATCATTGGCTGTGGAGGCGTGTTTTCCGCCAAAGACGCGTACGCAAAAATTCGGGCAGGCGCCTCTCTCGTCCAGATTTACACCAGCTTCGTCTACAAAGGGCCGGGAGTGGTGAAGGAAATCGTGGAAGGCCTGGAGTCGTTGCTGAAGGCAGACGGTTTTTCGTCTATCGCGGAGGCGGTTGGCGCAGACCACCGCGTTCGATAGGCGTGTTTCGCAAAGTAGTGCACGTTCCAGCGTAAGCACAGGCAACTGCTGTAACGCTGGAAAACGGATAGCAGGTAGTGCTAAGATGTTTCTGTAAACTATCCTATCGACCTTTTCATGGGAGGGATTTCAATGGCACATGAATTGCCACCGCTTCCGTATGCGTACAACGCGCTCGAACCGCACATCGATGAACTGACCATGCAGATTCACCACGACCGCCATCACGCTACATATGTCAACAACCTGAACGCGGCTCTGGAAGGACATCCGGAACTGCAGAACAAGCCGCTCAACGAGTTGCTCGCGTCCTTGGACTCCGTGCCGGAATCCATTCGGACTGCGGTCCGCAACAACGGTGGCGGACACGCCAACCACACGCTGTTCTGGGAAATCATGAGCCCGAACGGCGGCGGACAGCCGACGGGAGCGCTCGCCGACGCCATCAACTCCACGTTCGGCAGCTTCGAAAACTTCAAGGCCGAATTCACCAAGGCAGCGACCGGCCGGTTCGGTAGCGGTTGGGCTTGGCTCGTTGTGGACAACGGCAAGTTGGCCATCACCAGCACGCCGAACCAGGACAATCCCATCATGGAAGGAAAAACTCCTATCCTCGGTCTGGACGTGTGGGAGCACGCTTACTACCTCAAGTACCAGAACAAGCGCCCGGATTACATCGCAGCCTGGTGGAACGTCGTCAACTGGGCGGAAGTCAACAAGCGGTTCGAAGCGGCGAAGTAATTGGCGCGATCCATTTCGTCAAAAGAGGAGGCTCTGGCCTCCTCTTTTTGTGTATTCCATCTTCTGCTCCGCGCTCGCGACAGCTGTCCGCTTGCAGTCACTCCTCCTTTGCGCCCTGCAGATACCGGTATTCGTCGACGCTCCGCTCAAAGGCGGGCAAGAAGACGTCCATGAAGTAGCCAACGGAAGGCAGTTTTTCTGCATAGCGTCGACAGGACTCGGCAATCTGACGCTCGGCAATCGCAAACTCCTGGTTCCCTCGGCGCAACTCCTGCTTGCACTTGCACAAGGCATCCAACTTGTCTGCCGCGTGAACGTAGTCTGCGACGATGCCGCGGCGCTTCTCAAATACCGCCTTGTACGCAGGCCGCAGTGGCTCTGGCAGAGTGTCGAGAATCTGCTGTTCAGCCAGCCGTTCGAGGTGGGCAAACGCCTGTTCCATTTCCGGATTGTACTTTTTTACCGGCGCTACGACGTCGGTCAGAATGGATTCGCTTGCATCGTGGTACAACGCGGCAACCAGCACGTCTTGCAGCGGCGGATCCTGACCGTAGATCTGTTTGTCTATCTCACACAGGGCGTGGGCAATCACGACCACTCCGAACGAATGCTGTGCGACGTCCTCCGGCTGTAGCGCCATCATGCCGCTCCAGCGTATGGTTGAGCGCAGCCTCTGCAACAATGCAAAAAACGGACTTGGCGTCGACATATTCCCCTCCGACATGCTATCCTCCCGCAAATCGTTCCCTAGTTTCAGTGGATACGAAGTTGCTTGACGTCTCATCGGTCAGACGCACAGAAAGTCATCCAACACTCTCTTACTATACACCGGACCGGACGTTTGTCTGGAGCGTAATTCGGCAAGAATGGGCCTGAATACCGTGTTCCTGCAGGGAGGTACCATGGCGCCGACGCTTACGCTGATCAAACGAGCAAACATCTATGCCCCAACTCCCATTGGCATCAAGGACGTTCTCCTCGGCGGCGGACAAATCCTCGCCATCGGCGAGGATTTGTCGTTCCACGGCAACATTCCGCAGATAACCGTGCTGGACGCTGCCGGCCTGACCATGTTTCCCGGCCTGATTGACCAGCACGTCCACATGGCGGGCGGCGGCGGAGAAGGTGGATTCCAATACAGAACGCCAGAAATTCCGCTCAGTCACATTACTGTAGCTGGCGTGACAACGCTCGTCGGCGTCCTCGGTACAGACGGCGTGACGCGAACAACGCGGGAGTTGCTCGCAAAAGCCAACGCGCTGGAAGTCGAAGGGGTGACCACGTACATCTACTGCGGCGCCTATCAGTTTCCCGCGCGGACCATTACCGGAGCGCCGCGCAGTGACATCGTGTTGATTGACAAGGTGATTGGCGTTGGTGAAATTGCCATCTCTGACACGCGCTCGAGCCATCCCAGCGAACAACAGCTCGCCGAGCTGGCGAGCGAGGCGAGAGTCGGCGGGCTCTTGGCGGGCAAGGCGGGCGTCGTGCACATCCACGTCGGCGATGACGAGAGCAAACTGGCGATTCTGTTTGACCTTCTGAAGCGAACCGAGTTGCCGCTGTCGGTGTTCACCCCGACCCATCTCAACCGCAACCCGGACCTCTTGCAGGACGCAGTGCGGTACGGAAAACAAGGCGGCTTTGTGGACATCACATCGGGAATTCGTCCCGATGAACATGATCACATTTCCGTCAAACCGTCCAAGGCCATTCGCACTCTGCTCGACGCCGGAGTGAACCCGCGACTTATTACGATGAGTTCGGACAGCAACGGCAGTTCGCCGATATTCGACGAGGCTGGTAAACTGGTGGCAATGGGGATCGGATCGATTGCGACGTTGTGGGAGGAGACGCGCGATGCCATCGTACAGGAAGAAATCCCAATCGAGACGGCCGTGCGAATCGTCACCCGCAACGTGGCAGGAGTTCTGAAACTCGGCCAAAAAGGGTTGATTCGCGAAGGCATGGCGGCGGATATACTGCTCACGGACGGCGAGTTCCGGATCCAGCACGTGTTCGCCAAAGGGCGGCTGATGGTGGAAAACGGGGAGCCGATTGTGTTTGGCACGTTCGAACGCGCAGAACGCGTTCCAGGTTCTCCGCAAACCAGAGAGGAGACCGGCCGAGTGGATACAGAGCGCGGTCGGCCCAAAATTGGTACGGAAGAAGACCATCCAGACGATTTCCCAGATCCGTCTGATGGGCAGCGCCGGAATCGCCGACGCGACTACTGCTGCTAGCAATGCTTCATTAAGGGGGCCAGCGCGTTCCATGAACCTGCAATTCCTCGGTACGGGCGCGGGAGTGCCGGCAAAATCGCGGAACGTGTCCGCCCTCGTTCTGCAACTTCTGGAGGAGCGCGGCACGGAGTGGCTGTTTGACTGCGGAGAGGCGACACAACACCAAATCCTGCGGGCACCGGTAAAGTTGCACCGATTGGAGTACATCTTTATCACCCATTTGCACGGCGACCATATTTTCGGGCTTCCTGGGTTGCTCGGAAGCCGGTCTTTTCAAGGAGCTGTGTCGTCGCTCACCATCTTCGGCCCAGAAGGGATAAGGGAATTCGTCGAAGTCTCGCTCAGACAGAGTCAGACGCACCTTACGTACCCGTTGACAGTGAACGAAATTCGACCGGGGATTCTCATTGACGATGGCCAATTTCGCGTGGAATGCGACCAGCTGAACCACGTCATTCCATCGTACGGCTTCCGCATTGTCGAAAAAGACCGACCCGGACGTCTGAGAGCAGACTTGCTGAAGGCACAAAACATCGCTCCTGGCCCTGTCTACGGACAAATCAAGGCGGGCGGTCGCGTGACACTGCCCGATGGACGGGTCATTGAGAGCGAGCAATTTATGTCCCCGCCAATCCCGGGACGGACGGTGGCCATCTTTGGCGACACCGCTCCGTGTGAAGCGGGTTTGCGGCTGGCGCAACACGCAGACGTCCTTGTCCACGAGGCGACCTTCCACAGCGATGAGACGGCGGGCGCTCACACCTACGGCCATTCAACGGCCAAGGACGCCGCCCTTCTGGCCAGGCGAGCCATTGTCAAAACCCTCATTTTGACGCACGTCAGCGCTCGTTATCAGAATCAGGGGAGCAGACTCCTGGAAGAGGCCAAGGCAATCCACGAGAATACATATCTGGCGGAAGACTTCTGGTCGTTCCCCGTCCAACGCCAATAAGGCCGTATCCACCGCACGGGCCCGGCCTGATGGCGAACGATGAAATTTTGCCGCCACTCCGTCACGCTTCGGACTTGTTGGACTCGGATGCCTGATCACTTCCGCCGACGCGTTCCTGCATTGCCCGGCGAACCCTAGCCTTGATGGTACGATAGTAGTCTTCCGTCGTAGGGCCGTGGCCGAGCCACTCGGGATCATCTCGGTACCGTTGCTCAAGCCACGGGTCTGCGTAGAGGTGGTAGCCGTATTGCTCCCAGAACCCCGGCTTGTCTTCCTTCAGAAACTCAATCCCCCGCACCCACTTCGCGCTCTTCCAAAAATACAGGTGCGGCACCACCAAGCGTAGCGGCCAGCCGTGTTCGGGCGACAGGTCCTTGCCGTCGTGCTTGTAGGCAAACAACACATTGTCGCGCAACAAATCCTCCAACGGCACGTTGGTCGTCCATCCTTCCTCGGCGTGGACCAGAACATATCTCGCCTCCGGCTTCACCTTGACCAGATTCATCACATCGCGAAAAGCGACGCCTTCCCAGCGGTTGTCGTAACGAGACCAAGCCGTCACGCAGTGGATATCCGAGGTGGATTCGCATGTGGGGAGCTGCACAAATTCGTCCCACGACAACACTTTCTCCTCTTCCACCTCGCCAAAAATACGAAACGTCCACTTGGACAGATCAATCTTCGGAACAGAGCCCGCGTGCACGACGGGCCACTTGGTCGTCAAAAATTGACCAGACGGCAGACGCCGGTCGTAGACACTCCTCGCTTCTGGCATGCATCCTCACCTGACTTCGGCACTTTGTGTGTACATATACGAAAATTCCCGGATAATTCCCTTTCCATCCTCTTTTGCTTCTTGCTCCATCTTTGCAACAATGTCCGGACGCGGATCCCAGCAGTTAAACTGGTAGTGCGTCTTGGTGTCGTAGCCGAGGCGCTGGCAGCGGGGTTGCAATTTCTCCGCGACGCGCACCATGGCAAAATGCCGACATGTTGCACAGCAGTGGTAGTTTTTTGTCACTGCCCGTTGCCCTCCCCTTTGCCTGCGAACCCTCCGCACACGGTTCCTTAAGCCCTAGTCTACCACAGGGTGAAATGAACCTCGCTGGGCGCTCACACATATCTTGTCGTGACTCGTTGTCGAATCTTCCGGCGATGCCACCGGATGGTCACTTAAAAGGGCATGTGGGAGGTGCAGTAGTCTTGGGGTACGTGGAAACCGCGTTGTTCGAGCACCGATTCTGGCTGCAGATTCTGGGCGATCACGCTCGATTTATCCGCGACGCCCTGTCGCCGACGGAATCATTGGAAGTGGAGCAGGCCGAAGCGTTTGTCAAACGGTATGACAACCTCTTGCAGCGAGCGAGAGAGCCTTTGACCAGCTCAGAACTCATCCACCTGAGTCAAACTGCGGACAAGTACACCTCGCGACTGCGCGAGTTCAAGTTGCACTTGCTGCGGAGGCACTTAACTTCGGACATCCGGATTCAACTTCCGCCCACTTTCATCAATCACATGGTCAATGAACTGGAAGAGTATCAGCGGATCCTCTGCGCACTGGTGGCGGGCGATATTCCTCCCCCCGCGCATCCCGTTCACCATCACGTTGTCTGGCTCGCTGATGCAATGGGCCATTCTGTAATCCTCGAGAGTATGGCGGATCCTGTAGAACGCCAAATCCGCGAGAAAAGCCATGCCTTTGCGACCCAGTTTGAAGCGTTCTACCTAAAGGCCGTGGAAGTCGCGGGGTACTTGCGCACCCATTTGGCTGAATTCCCCGCATTGGAACGACTGAACCAGGACGTCGAACTGGAAATGAAGCTGTTCCGTGAATTTCTGCATGAGCTTGAGGAAATGGAAATTGACGCGTCGCTGTTGTCGAGTTTCGGTCCGTTGCTGCCAGACCACATGGCTCGCGAAGAGTGCTACTACTTGCTGAAACTCGCAGAAACAACAGCCATCACCCCTCCTGCCTGCGACCCTGCGAAACCGCGCACTTCATCGTAAAGCGCGGGCCTGAGCGGATGACCGGCAGGTATTCACCGTTACATCTCCCCCCTACTCCGACATTGACTGATACGAAGTATGGGGATGGAGGTGTGCGGCGGTGTTCGTCTACACTGCACTGGGTGACTCAATCACGGATGGGAGTGGAGCCACGGCGCCGGGCTTGGCGTATCCCAGTCGCCTGATTGCAATGCTTCGGCGGCAACACGGAACTGCTTGCACAAACATTCTGGCTCATCCGGGTTGGACGAGCGCCGCATTGACAGCGGCTGTGTTTGAAAACTCGCCCGCTTATCTTGTACAGGCAAACGTCATCACAATCTGGATTGGCGGCGACAACGTCGCGTTCGCCGGGCTTTCCTTGGCCAAAGGGGCACCGACGAGCATGGTTCCGCGGGCAATCCAAAGCTATGTACGCGACCTCACAGTTCTCGTGACCGGAATCCGCAAAGTGAGCAATGCGAGGATAGTCCTTTGCACACAGTACAATCCGTTTCCGAACAGCCCGCTCGCCGTCGAGGCAATCGATGCACTCAACGCGACGACGGCAACTGCGGCGACCAACCTGCACACGGAACTGGCGCCGACCCACGCCTGGTTTGCAGGGCGCGAGGCTGAGCTGATTCAAGGATATAAATCCGGTCAACTGCAAGACGCACTTGCGAGCCCAAGATTTCCTGTGCACCCAAACAATGCGGGACACCAGGTCATCGCCGAGGGGCTGTATCCGTTCCTCCGCACATGACAAAGATCCCCCTTCGTTTGCTTAAGGGGGATCTTTCTGTCACGCACCGACCTCTGCCGCAATGCAACTCGCCTAGTTCGCATGGTCACTGGTACAATATGACCTTCAGCGATCCTTCTTTCGCAGCGTTTCCGAAAACTTCGTACGCCTTCATGATGTCGGAGAGTGGGAAACGGTGGGTGATGAGGAGCTTGGGATCAATCTTTCCGGCCGCCACGGTTTTTAGCAACATCGGCGTCGAATAGGTGTCCACCAGGCCTGTGGTCAAGGTGATGTTTTGAATCCACAGCTTTTCGAGGTGCAGATTGACGCTCTTGCCGTGCACGCCCACGTTGGCGATCCGGCCACCGACACCAACAATTTCCTGACAGATGTCAAACGTGGGTGGTATGCCGACCGCTTCAATGGCGACATCGACGCCTTTGCCGCCCGTCATTTCCATGACGGCTTGCACCGCATTGCCGTTGGAACTGTTTACGGTCTTCGTGGCGCCAAACTTGCGAGCAACTTCCAGTCGATTGTCGTCCAGGTCAATCGCGATGATTTCCGCAGGGGAATAGAACTGTGCCGTGAGCAGCGCCGCCAGGCCGACGGGACCAACGCCGACAAGTGCCACTGTGTCTCCCGGCTGGACTTTCCCGTTCAGGACGCCGACCTCAAAACCGGTAGGCAGAATGTCACTGAGCATGACGAGTGCCTCTTCATCGACTCCTTCCGGGAGCGGATACAGGCTGGTATCCGCATGCGGAATCCGAACGTATTCGGCCTGTGTTCCATCGATGAGATGCCCGAGAATCCACCCGCCGTCCTCGCAGTGCGAGTACATGCCTTGCCGGCAGTAGTCGCACTTTGCACAGGACGTGACGCAAGAAATCAACACTTTGTCGCCAACCTTGAAATTGCTTACGCCGGATCCCACTTCCTCAACTATGCCGATCCCTTCGTGGCCAAGTGTACGCCCCTCTACGACCGCGGGCACGTCCCCTTTCAAGATGTGCAGATCCGTACCGCAAATGGTCGTCTTCGTAATTTTTACAATCGCATCTGTGGGCGCTTGAATCGTTGGTTTGGGCTTGTCCGCCCATTCCATTTTCCCAGGACCGCGATAGATGAGCGCCTTCATTGTCAAAACCCTCCTCAGTCTGTGGAACTGTGCGAAACCTCGATTACACCCGAGGTTGTGTAGACGTCTTCGTCTCCCGAACACGTTTTCACTTTGTCCTCGTTCGGTGTCCGTCATACGCAAGCACGTGGGTTCAGGGTAAATCTGGTATGTACAATATCCCTCCCTTACGCCTCCACTGTAATCCCGGGGAGACTCGGTCACGAGATACGCACGGATGATCTTGGGTAGCATGACAGACCGTTTTGATCCAGTGAGATTGGAGGAACGGGCGATTCCGTTTGGAATGTGCGGGGGACAGTACACTTGGACTACGGTGATCATTCGTTTGGATATGAGGGGTGGTATGTAGGAGTGAAAATCCCCCTCACTCCTCATGAGAGGGATTTTCTCGACCTTGGTTGCGAGAATTGGCGTCAATGACCTTCAACCGGAATCCGCCTGGATTGATCTCACCATCGTCACCAGCTTCCACATAACGCTGAAGCGCTGCCAATTTGTTGTCCCAATACCGCTCGAAGTAGGAGAGCCACTCTTTCAGATCTTGCAGCGGTTCCGGCTCGAGTTTGTATCGGGTTTCCCGCCCAACTTTCCGTTTTCGGACTAGCCCTGCGTCAGATAGAATGTACAGGTGCTTGTTGACCGCAGTTCGGCTGATGGAAAAGTGACTGGTAATGGACGCGATGGGCAGTTCGTCATTTTCAGCCAACAGTTTCAGGATCTCACGCCGGCTGGGATCCGCAATGGCCTGAAATACGTCGTGCCTCGCTGCAGATGCGCTCATGAAGCCTCCACATACTCGCGCAGGACATGTTGGAGCTTGTTCCAGCCGTGGTCCATCCGATCCCGGACCACCGTATGGGACTCTCCAAACTCAGTGACCTTGTCGGCGTCCCAACCGGAATGAACCAACGTCAGTTCCGTTTTCCCGTTCAAATCCTTCAATTCAAACGCCAGGTGCCAGTCCTTTCCCCAGTTGAACCCGATACGGTTCGGAGGATTCACTTCCGTGACCTTGCAGGGCGACTTGCCCCAGGGACCTGCGTCCAGCGTAAACTCGTGGCCCACAACTGGTTGAAGGCTGTTTGGCATAAACCAGGCGGCAAGACCATCGGCTGTCGCCACTGCGTTCCATACCTTTTCAATCGGGGCGTTCAGCACAAGCGTCTTGCGGATTTCTGGGACCGTTCCTTGTAATTTTTCCTGCATTGTCGAGCCTCCATCGATGAAATATAACACCTTTCAGTGTCACTTCTCATTATATAACACCAAAAGGTGTTATTTCAAACAAACTGTCCCCGTCGTGTACCCACACGTTTCCAAGCTCGCCGGCATAGGGTGTTACATCCTGCATCGCAACAAGTCCGGAGGTGTATCGGTCCTTGATTTCACTTGCCTTGGCAGTCGCGTCGCTGGCGCGTGACATCGTGCTTGTGACGGGGTATGTCAACCAGTCGTTTCCACAACCTCTGACGAAGCAACAGGAATCGGAGTACTTTGAGCGCTGGCAGAAAGGGGACCGGAAGGCATATCAGGCGTTAATCG
Source organism: uncultured Alicyclobacillaceae bacterium (assembly GCA_964645595.1). Classification (GTDB taxonomy): domain Bacteria; phylum Bacillota; class Bacilli; order Alicyclobacillales; family Alicyclobacillaceae; genus Alicyclobacillus_A. The sequence continues at coordinate 12,747 of CAZYAH010000009.1, forward strand.
AGCATAACCTCCGACTCGTCGCACACGTGGCGAAAAAATTTGATTCTTCCGGTATTGATCACGATGACCTCATTTCCATCGGAACCGTTGGGCTGATTAAGGCCGTAGAAACCTTTCAGCCGACCAAAGGCACCAAATTCGCCACCTACGCCGCGCGCTGCATTCAAAACGAAATTCTGATGCAGCTTCGGGCCCAGAAAAAGACGCGGAAGGACGTCTCTCTGAACAGTCCGATTGGCACGGACAAGGAAGGAAACGAAATCACCATCGGAGATGTCCTTGGATCCGACGCAGACGGAACCGAAGAGGAAGTCACGAAGCGCATTGAGATCAGCAACATGATGAAATTGATGGAATGTCTCGACGAACGGGAGCGCAGGGTGATTGAACTGCGGTTTGGACTGCGCGACGGACGCGAGTGGACGCAGAATGAAGTCGCAGATACCCTGGGCATATCCAGATCTTACGTTTCCCGACTAGAAAAGCGCGCGTTGCTGAAAATGTTTCACCAGTCCTACGCCGGGCGCAGAAAGCGAAGACCGTTTGTCTACCGGCCGCCAAGCTACGAATCCTGACATAGTCACATTCTCTTTGCTGTTTCGTCGCGGATCATGCTCGCAATCCGGTTGACCGTTTGCCAGTTCCGCGTAGTCGCCAGCACTCCCAGCTTGTTTTCCAGAAAGCTATTTGAAAAGACAGACCTTCCATATCCCTTGCGACACACTAGATAAACTTCGCGATTCAAAAGGCGAAAATCATCAACGTCGCTCTTGTGCGACGCCAATCGGTCGATTTCTTCAGCGCTGGGCTCCTTGGACAAGAAGGTCACATACAACATGCCATCATCTACGGTCCCAGCGAACGGATTCCGTTGAATGACCTCGTCCAGTTCGCTGGCCGTTCGGATGATGGCTGTCACTGTGTAACCAAGAACCTCTTCCAACTTGCTTTCAATTTTGTTCTGCAATACGGCAACGCTGTCTTCTGCCGTTTCAAAGATGACATTGCCGCTTTGAATATAGGTTTTCACATTTTGGAACTGCAGCGATTCGAATATGGCTTTCAGATTGTCCATCTTTATGACCTTTCGCCCGCCAACATTAATTCCTCGCAAGAACGCCACATGGATGGTCATCTTATCCCCTTCTTTCATCACGACCGCCTGTTTACCCACAGTGTACCAATTTCTGCACCAACGGAGCCGTAGATTCGGACAAATTCCCTCTATTAGAGCTTGACTAAGTTCAAATTGTCAGAGTAAATTTACCTTGATGCTATCAATGTTTGCGTGATGCTATTATTATTTGCGTCCAAAGGGGACGTTTGACGATGGATCGAGATACGAGAACGGAATCCCTGCGGATTGGCCGTCGCGTGGCCGAGCGTCGCAGACAGTTGGGCATGAGCCAGGAATCCTTGGCGGATTATCTGGGTGTAAGCCGACAATTTATCGGGGCCGTGGAATCCGGCAGAAGTCTGCCTTCGGTCCGCGTGGCGTTGGAACTAGCCAGGGCCTTGAGTACGACCGTCGAGGAACTGTTCGGCGCGGCGAACGAAGAGACCGTTCGTTGGGGAGATCCGCGGCTGGAACCGACCCCAGGTTTGCGCGTGCGGTTTGCCCGGCTGGACGGTCAACTGGTGGCCTATCCCCTCACGAAAAGCGAGGCGGCAGTGCCGGCAGACGGGGTGGTCAATCCAGCCGGATGTCCGGAACCGCTGTTGCCGGAAAGCCTTGAAACCGCCAATCGGACCGTGACCATCGCAGGATGTGATCCGGCCCTGACCATCCTTCGGGAATGGGCATCAGAAACGGGTGCTCCGATACGCGTTGTGACGTTCCCGTGGGGCAGTGAACCGGCGGCTCGGGCGATGGCGGAAGGGCGAGTGCATCTGGCGGGTGTGCACGGAGCCGGTTTTTCATTGCTCAAAGAGTTCAACAACATGCCGTCGTCCGTCAAAACCAATGCGGGGTTCGCGGATACGTTGATTCGCGTACATTTTGCCCGCTGGGAGATAGGCATCGCGGTGGCACCGAACAATCCCAAGGGGGTAGCAGGACTAGAGGACTTGGTGAGGCCGGAGCTGCGCTGGGTTCGTCGGCCCGCCGGAACCGCCGTGGGACAATTATACGAGGAGGCTCTTACCAAACTGCCCGGAACGGTCCAATGGAGCCCTGTGGTAGCGCACGATCATATCCGAGTAGCGGAACTCATTGCCTCCGGAATGGCGGATGCCGGCATCACCACTTCGTTCGCTGCTTATCTCTTCAATCTTTCGTTTTTGGCTTTGGAGGAACACAGCTTTGACCTGGTGGTTCCACTGCACCGGCTCACGGAATCATCCGTATCCACTTTGGCGGAAATGTTGCGGACTACGGCTTTCCGGCGGCAGATGGAAAGTTTGTGGGGTTACGACGTCTCTCGGCTTGGAGACGTGACAACCATCGAGCAAGAATGAGATTATGACAGGAGTGATGAACATGCTCAGAAAAAAAGCTTTATCCATCGCTTCGTTTTTGACCATTCTCTGTACTTCCGTAGTCGGTTTGGCCGGTTGTGGGAGTGTGCATCCGGACAACGGATCGTCCGCGACAGGACAAGGCGGCGCCGGACAGAACGCGACCTTGAACGTGTACGCGGCGGCTTCCCTCACTTCCGCCTTTCAGGAACTCGGAAAGCGTTTTGAAGAGACACATCCGGGGGTTGCCGTGCGGTTCAATTTTGCCGGCAGCCAGACTCTGGTAGCGCAGATGAGCCAAGGTGCACCCGCCGACGTGTTTGCGAGCGCCGACACCTCCAATATGGAAAAAGCAAAGGCAAAGGGTCTCGTCGAATCTGACCAGGTGTTCGCGAAAAATTCGCTTGTGCTGATTACCCCGAAAAGCAATCCGGCCGGTTTGCAAAAATACGAGGACCTAACTCGAGCGCACAGAGTTATTCTTGGTGTACAGGATGTTCCCATCGGCCGTTACGGGCGACAATCTCTGCAGCAGGCCGATGGCGTTTTCGGCAACGGATTCTCCGCTACCGTTCTGTCTCACGTGGTGTCTCAGGAGACGGATGTAAAACAGATTGTCAACAAGATTGTTTTGGGCGAGGGGGATGCCGCTTTTGTCTACCGCACAGACGCACAAGGGGCGACAGCGGACAAGGTGCGCGTGATTCCTGTCCCGAAAAGCGTAAATGTCGAGGTTGCATACCCCATCGCCGTGATGAAGCAGTCGGCTCACAAAGACCTTGCTAAGGCCTTTGTGGAGTTCATTTTGTCCCGCGAAGCCCAGGACATCTTGCACTCGAACGGTTTTGATCCTATTTCTTAATGTGATTGCCCATGAGGAAACGATCCGCTTTATTGCCCACCGACAAACGAGATGACACCCGCCGCCAAGCAGATGCGCCGCGGCTTCAGGCCAAGCGGCGAATGCTGTGGACCCTGTCGTCATCGTCCTTGCCCGTCGTTGAATGGGCCCTGGGACTGGTATTGCTCTTGTTCTTGCTGCTGCCCGTCTTGAGTCTCTTTCTCTCCGTGACGCCACAGAGGTTCGTAACAGCCCTCGGGGAAGACGTGGTCCGGGATGCCCTGGGGCTCAGCGTACGAACGAGCTGTATGGCCCTGGCGGCGGTGGTGATCTTCGGGACCCCCCTGGCCCACCGGTTGGCTGCAGGGCGCCCGTTTCCCGGGCGAGCGGCGGTGGAAGCTCTTTTGCAGCTCCCTTGGATTACGCCGCCGGCAGTCGCGGGTTTGGCACTGCTCATGGCCTTCGGTCGGGAAGGACTCGTCGGACATTATTTGACCAACTGGGGAGTGACCCTGCCGTTCAGCACTGCGGCGGTCGTGGTGGCTCAAGCCTTTGAAAGCTCGGCTTTTTACGTTCAGAGTGCGCGCCAGGCGTTTGCTTCGGTGGACAAGCAGCTGACGGAGGTGTCCCGCACGTTGGGAGCGGGACCTTGGAGGACGTTTTTTCGACTGGAACTCCCGACGGCCATGCCGGGCCTTTTAGTCGGAGCGGCGATGGCCTGGGCCCGGGCGCTCGGTGAATTCGGAGCCACAATGCTGTTTGCCGGGAATATGCAAGGAGTCACCCAGACGATGCCGTTAGCCATCTACACCGTCATGGAGCAGGATTTGGACGCTGCCCTGACGTTGGCCATCGTGTTGATTCTCGTCGGATTCGGACTGCTGTGGTTGCTGTCCAGATTGCGGCACAAACTGTCGTGACGTGCGACGGCATTTGCCCCGATACGGCGCCAGTAGACGGTGGAAACGTGGACCGCGGAACGATGAACGAAACAGCAACGGAAAGGTGGACACAGGCGCGATGGAAATCCTGGAGTTTGACATCCACGTCCCTCTGTCGTCTTTTTCTTTAACGGTCAGGGGAAAGGCGGAGCCTGGAGTCACTGCCGTTCTTGGGCCGAGCGGATCAGGCAAATCCACGTTGTTGCGCTGCCTGGCGGGACTGATGCGTCCAGCTGGAGGCTGGATCCGCTTTCACGGTCGAGATTTGTTTGACGCGATGAACGGGGAATTTGTGCCGCCGGAACGTCGAAACGTCGGGTACGTGCCTCAGCAGTACGGGCTCTTTCCCCGACTCAACGTATTTGCGAACGTGGAGTATGGACTAAAGGCGAGGAGGATTCCGACCCGACAGCGACATCAGCGCGTGCGGGACATGTTGGAGAGAATGGGCATTGAACACCTGGCATCGCGTATGCCCGGGAGCCTGTCCGGAGGCGAGGCGCAACGGGTGGCCCTGGCCCGCGCTCTGGTGTTGAATCCGGACTACGTCTTGCTGGACGAGCCCCTTGCAGCGCTGGACCCCGAAACAAGACAACAAATCCGAGCGTTCCTGAGTTTGGTCCTAAAAGAGGCCGCTTGCCCGGTGTTGTGTGTCACCCACGACATGGACGATGTGCGCCACCTCGCTGACTACGTCATCGTCTTGCGCGAAGGACGCGTTGTCACAGAGGGAGCAGTAGACGACGTCCTGCGGAGTCTCGGAGCGAACCGGCCTGTTGAAGTGTAAGGCGTCACGGCTCCCATACTCACGCGACACCGAGATACCTGTCGGTCAGCACAATAATGCGTTCTCCTTTAGCACAGGCAGTGCAACACGCACGGTCGTTCCCTGCCCGACTGCGCTCGAAATGTCGATGCTTCCCTGATGCGCCAGGATGATTCGGTGGCTCATCAAGAGTCCCAGTCCCGTGCCTTTTTCTTTGGTTGTAAAGAACGGTTCTCCCAGCTTAGGGATAAGTTCCTCCGGGATTCCTTCCCCTTCGTCGCTGAACTGGATGCACACCATGTCGCTATCCGTTTCGGCGGTGATGGACAAACGTCCGCCGTTTGGCATCGCTTCGATTGCGTTCTTGATGATGTTGACGAACACCTGTTTCAGCTGGTTCTTTTCGCAATTCACCATCGGGCCACGTGGATCAACGCTGGATTCAATGACTACGTTCTTCATGATGGCCTGTGTGCTCAATAGAGTGATAACTTCCTGCAATACGGTTCCAATCGGTTGGGGTCGAAACCTTACCGCTTGGGGCTTGGCCAAGATGAGCAACTCATTCAGAATAACGTCGATGCGATCCAGTTCGTTTTGCATGATGTCCAGGTACCGCTTCGCTGGATCCCCGCATGCGCTTGTCAACAATTGAGCAAAACCTTTCAATGCTGTGAGTGGATTTCTGATCTCATGGGCGACGCCTGCGGCAAGTTGCCCGACAGCCGAGAGTTTTTCCGACTTCAGCAGCATTTCCTCGGAGCGTTTTCTTTCCGTAATGTCGCGGATGATGAGTTGTACAGCCGCTTTGGACTCGTAATCAATTGGGAGCCCAACGGTTTCGCTGTGGATCTGCCTCCCGTCCACGGTCCGCCATTTCTGTTCGGTGCGGCCAACCACCTTCTTGTCTTCCAAAATGGTACGGATGTATTGTTTGAATGTTTCCCGTTCATCCGGGTCCAGAAAGTCACAGACGCGCTTGCCGATGACGTCCGACTCGCTCGCGGCACCAAACATCTCCAGTCCAGGCCCGTTCATGAACAGCCATTTGTCACCGTCGTGGATACCGATGGCATCGAGCGAGCTTTCGACCAACAGTCGATACCGTTCCTCACTCTGCATCAGCTTTTGGCGTGACAGCTTCTGTTCCGTAACATCTTTGATGATGGTATACAACCCAACCAGTTTACCGCGCACCAGAATTGGGGCAGTCGTAACGCTGACTTCGACTCTGCTGCCATTCTTGCGGCGAAGAGTAAACTCCACGTTTTCCAGCGATTTGCCGTTCAGAGCAACCTTAAACAGATGTTCAGCCAGAGGCACGTCGTCCGGGAAAACAATCATGTCCCACAAGGTTCTTCCCATCAGTTCCTCTCTTGAATAGCCAACAATCTTCTCGCATGCCTCGTTTGCATCGGTAAATCGCCCTGTCAAGTCGAATGCGCATACGCCATCCGGATTGTATTTCACCAAAGACTGATATCGTTGCTCGCTTTCAAACAAGAGCCGTTCTTGCTCTTTCCATTCGGTGATGTCGTGTACGGTTCCAATCATCCGCACCGGCTTGCAGGTTGTATCAAAGTGTACTTCACCTTGCACACGCAGGTAGCGGGTGCTGCCGTTCTTCTGAATGATCCGCCACTCGCCGTCGAGAGGCGTCCCCATATGTAAAGAGTTCATCACTGCGCTCTGGAACAGTCTCACGTCCTCTGGATGGACAAATTCAATCACTTTCGGGTATGTAAAATCAATTTCACCTGGAGTCAGGCCTAAAATTCGGTACATATGGTCAGACAACTTGAGGCGGTCATGCACAATGTCCCAGTCCCAATGGCCGAGACCGGCAATGCGGACGGCGTGCGCCAGTCGCTCGCTCATTTTTTTCTGCTCGGAAATGTCCCGAAAGTAGACCACCGCACCCTTAATCTTTCCATTTTCAATGATAGGCGTACTCACGTACTGTACGGGAAAGCTCGTACCGTCCTTTTTCCAGAACACATCGTCTTCTACAATACGGACGTTGCCGTCACGCAACGCGGAGTGAATTGGGCACTGGTCATCCGGAAATGGCGCACCGTCAGGCCTTGTATGATGGATGAGTTGGTGCTGTGGTTTTCCGACGAACTCGTCTTCCGAATACCCCAGCATCGCTGCCGCCGCGGGATTGACAAAGGTAGCCCTACCCTCTTGATCAAAGCCAAAAATCCCTTCATCCGTAGCTGTCAATATGAGTTCAAACTGCTTCTTCAGGTGCGTCAATTCCTCTGCCAAACGTTTTTGGTCCGAGATATCGCGCACGACACCGACAAAGACGTCTTCTCCCCTAGTTCCCAAGGGGGCGATGGTAAGCTCAACCGGAACTTCTCTGCCGTCTTTGGTCAACGCGCATGCGTCAACGGGATTGTCCATTGTCCGAGAGATTGCTGTTTTAACGAGACGGGTCACGCCTTCGTTATCCGCCTCGCGATATCGCTCCGGAATCATCGAAAGCAGCACTTGCCCAATCTGTTTGGCTTCGGCGTACCCAAGAAGCGTTTCAGCGGCATTGTTCCAAAAGAGGACTTTGCCTTCACCGTTGAACACAATCACCGCGTCGCGTATGGATTGAAGAATAGAGGAAAATAAAATAGGTTGCATTTGTGCCAGCACGTGAGTTCACCGCCTGCTGCTCGACCAGCCAGAATTGTCATTTATTTTAGAAAAGCTTAACTAGAGGGCAGCTGTCAAGAAATTGCCCACAAAATCGATTGTAAACCAGCCAAAAACGACGAATCCTGACAGGAAATGGGCGCACGATGTCGAATTATCTCCTCAATCTTCTACCACTTGGGGGTCCTTGAGAATGGTCGTTCCTTCGCGGCGCAAAGTCCCCGTTTTCTCCTGGCTGATTCCACTTCTATTGATTCTGTCCATCGGGCTGATTGGAATCTACGACTACCTGCAACAGCACATCAAGGTGCAGGTCTTCGGAACGGCAATTGACTCAGCAGACGTCAATTCAGTCATCATTCAGCCGGCTTCCAACAAAGACCCAAAACACCAGTTTTACACCATCACCGGTCACGGGGACATTGTCGGATTGTTGCAGCAGCTTGGCAAGGCGAAACAGACGGCCGCGGACAATCTGCTCCCGGCGGACGCCCCCTTGGATTCTCTGTACATCGACTTGTCCAAGTCTGAAATCTTGCAGGTCCGTTTGTACCAATCTTCCGCTCAGCCAGGTACCGTTTGGGTCGAGTGTCAACAGAAAGTCTATGCAGCCACGCATGAACTCAC
>CAZYAH010000010.1:0-19567 GCA_964645595.1 uncultured Alicyclobacillaceae bacterium
CTGCGCGTGCTGGCGCTTTGCCCGCGCGAAGAAATCAGCACCCACCTTGTCGGGGCCAGCCTCGATCACCTCATCGAGCAGGCGCGTATTGAGCGCGCCCGGGGCAATGGAGTTGACGTCTATGTTGTATTCCCGGACCTCGAAGGCCAGCGTTTCCGCGAATCGAACGACTGCCGCCTTCGAGGTTGCGTACGCGCTGATGTGCGGAAGCGGATGGGTCGCCCCACCGCCCGAAAGCTGGATGATCTTGCCGTACCGCCGTTCCTTGAAATGAGGCAGAACCCGGCGCGCAAAATTGACGGACCCGGCGATATTGATGAGCAGCGAGTCCACCCATTCGTCCCACGCCACATCGTCGATCCGACCCTTGGGACCATACACGCCGGCGTTGTTCACGAGGATCTCGAAATGGCCGAATTGCGCAAGCGTCCGCCGAACGACCTCCTGAACATCGGCGTCGCGCGATACATCCGCTGCAAGCCACGCAACTTTCCCAGCCTCCAGGCGCTGAAGTTCGTCGGCTGCTTCGCCCAAAAGCTTCTCGCCGCGGGCGCACAGCACGACATTCGCGCCCGCCTCGACATAGGCCTTGGCGATCGCCTTGCCGAGTCCCTGATTGGCGCCAGTGATGATCGCGGTACGCCCCTTCAGGTCAGGCAAGCTCATTTGGATCGGATTCCGGGCGTACCAACGGCGAAGTACTGAACGGCCCGCAATCCGGCAACCGCGGAGGGCAGGATCCGGGCAGGGTCAATGACATTGGGCTTGTTCATCCGGGGAAGCAGGGATTCCAGGTCCACCTTCCGGTATTCAGGCCACCCGGTCATTACGATCAGCGCGTCGGCACTGCGCGCCGCTTCCTCCGGCGTCTGGAAAAGCCTGATCGCCGAAAGCTCGTCCGGCAGCTGCTTTACCGCTGGATCATGTGCGCGAACTACGGCGCCCTGGTCGAGCAGCCATCGGCACAGCTCAATCGAGCTGGACCGGCGAAGGGTATCGGTCCCAGGCTTGTAAGTGAGCCCCCAAACGCAGACCGTGCTCCCCGCCAGCCGGCCGACCACTTCTTCAATTTTGCGGCGCGGCCACTGGCGGTGGTTGTCGTTGCTGGTCTTCACCGCGTTGAGGAGTGGAGACCGCAATCCTGCGTGGTCCCCGATGCGATTCAGAAATGACACATCCCGCGCCAGCGTTCCGCCTGCGAATGCGGTTCCCGGGGACAGATACGCTCGCAGGCCGATTCGCGATTCGGTCTTGAGCCCGCGCTCGACTTCCTTGGCGTCCGCGCCGGCTGTTTCGCAGATCGACGCAATTTCATTCGCAAAGGCAACCGAGAGAGCGAGGAAGGCATTGACCGCATGCTTCGTCATTTCCGCCGATTCGACCGACATCCATTCCACCCGGTCGGTAATCGGCGCGAGCAGCTCTTCGATGACTTTGCGGTCCGCCGCGGTACGCACCCCGACGATTACCCGGTCCGGGTCGCGGAACACCTCGAGGGCCTTGCCGAGCCGAAGGTTCTCCGGCGAACACGCAAACGAGATCCTGCGTCCCCCTTCATCCGCCGCGAATTGCTCAAGAGCGCGGCAGCTCCCCGCCGGAAGCTGCGAGGACACGAGCACCACCGCGCCATCTTCCAGCAACGGCATGACAAGCTTGATTCGGTCGATGACGTATTGCGTATCGGCGCGATCGTCGTCGTCGACCGGAGTGTCAAAGGTCACCCATAGGACCTTGCAACCCTTGAGTGCTTCACGCGGATCGTCAGAAAACTCAAGGCGCCGTTGACCAAGACCGGCCAAGACGAGCTCTTTCAGGCCCGGCTCCAGGATGGGAGGCCGACCTTCGCGCAATCCCGCTATCGTTTCCGAACTGGGATCCAGCCCGCGCACCTCATGGCCAGCCGCGGCCAGACACGCCGCGGTCACGCTGCCGAGATGCCAGAGGCCGTAGACGCAAACCTTCATTCACGCGCTTCCAATATCCAGCGATTCGCCTGCAGATACTCGAGCGTCCTTATGATTCCTTCCTTGATCGAAAGCTTGGGGCGCCAGCCGAGAGCGCGAATCTTCACGGTATCCAGGAAAATGAACGGACTGTCGCCGACCCAGCCGCGCTCGCCCCCCGAGTAAACCAGCTTCGGCTTTATGCCGAGATGCCCGGTGATCCAGCCGATGGAGTCGTTGACCTGGCAATACTCGTCCTGGCCAAGGTTGAAGATATTTACGCGGTCCGTGCAGCGCTCGATGGCCAGCAGCATCGCGTCGACGCAGTCCTGCACATAAAGATACGATTTCTTCTGCAGCCCGTTGCCGAGTACGGGCAATTCTTCCGGGTTCTGCAAAAGTTTCTGGTAGAAATCGAAGACATGCCCGTGCGTGTAGCGCTCGCCGAGAATGGACACGAACCGGAAAATGAATCCCTGGAACCCGAAGCCCTCGCAGTAAGCCGAAATCAGTCCCTCCCCCGCCAGCTTGGAGGCTCCGTACAGCGAGGTCTGTATCGGAAACGGCGCGTTCTCCGGCGTCGGAAATACCTGAGGCTCGCCGTAAATGGATCCCGTTGACGAGAAAGCTATCCGCTGCACGCCGTTCTTGCGCATCGCTTCGAGCACATTGAACGTCGCGATAATGTTCTGCTCGAGGTCCTTCCTGGGATGCTGCGTGCCGAATCGAACGTCCGCGTTGGCAGCCAAATGGAAAACGACATCGCCTCCCCGCACGGCCTCATCTACGACATCGGATTGAAGCAGATCGCCTTCGATGAATCGGAATCTCGGATGGCGGCGGGCATTTTCAAGGAAGCGCGGCTGACCGGTCGAAAAATTGTCCAGCCCGACCACCGAGTAACCCGAATCGAGCAGACGCTCGCAAAGCGTGCTGCCGATAAAGCCGGCGCATCCCGTAACCAGAGCATTCATAGCGGGCGGCATTCGCTCAGGGACCTACAGTGCCGTCGCGCTGGCCGCGAAATACCCAGCTTGCGAATAACGCATATCCAGCCAATGTCGTCGCCGCGACTGCCGCCAGTACACCAAGATACGGGGACAGCCCGAACACCTCGACGGTGACCCCCACCACGATGAGCGTAACGACATAGTTAATACCCACGACCACGGCATATTTGACGAGTTGCGCGGGAATGTGCCCTCCCGCATCCTTGAAAGTGAGGCTCCGGTTGGCGAGAAAATGAAACACGACACCGCAGCCATAGCCGCACGAAACGGCGATCTGATATCCGACGCCGATGATATCGTGGAGCAACGCGAACACTCCAAAATAAATGGCGGCAGTGGTGGCTCCGACGAGAGCGAAACGTGAAAACGCCGGTATATGTGCAGCAAGCTTCCTCATCCGGCCAAGCTCTTACGGAACACCCCCGTGCAGCGGATACCGACGGGATAGCTGGCGCCCAGACGCTCGGCACACAGCGTTTCAAATCGCATTGCCAGGCCCAGCAAGCCGCTGGAGCTGGATTTGGAGATCTGCCGCTTCACCAGGCGCTCCACTTCGGCCTGATTCTGGGGCCGAGTCCTGCGATTCATCTTCTTGACCATCCAGAACGCTGGATACAGCCAAAACCCAAGATGGGAAACTTCGAGGGCGTCTAAATTCGCCTTCTTGCACGCCGCGACAAGAGCAACTCGGTCATAGCGCCGGTAGTGCCGGAGATATTGATCGTAGTAGTCGTACAGCGAAGGGCCGGCAGGTACTTCCGCGACGAGAATTCCCCCTGGCTTCAAAATGCGATGAACCTGATTCAGCGCCGCATCCTCCTTGTCGATATGCTCGAGCACATTGAGCATGACGACGGCGTCCACGCACTGGTCCGGCAATGGGCAGCGCGTAAGATCGAAGCGCAATAGTGGCAGATCGGGGATCTTTTCGGCGAGCTTAAGCAGGGGCGCCTTCACGACGTCGGCCCCCATTACTGCGGCTCGTGGAAAGTTGTTCCGGATCAACGGAAGCAGATAACCGGAACTGCAGCCGATTTCCAGAATCGTCCCCCTCTCATCGCGCAGACAACGCTTAAGCGAACGCAGCGCCGTATTGCGGGAGGCAATGTCTATGGGGTGGTCGCTTCCGGTCGCTTCCTCATGTACCGCCGTAAGGGCATCGTCCCAGCCGCTCATATCCGAGCTGTACTCGGCGATCGGAAGAGATTCGCTTCCTACGACAAAACCGCGGCCAGTCCATCGCGGCGACGGTTCGTTGGCCGCGCGAGGAGGAAATGCGATTGGGAAAGGAATTTGGTTATTCGTCGAAATTGACTTTCCGATCAATGATGAACATGGGCCGGCGCTTGACCTCGTCATAAATGCGCCCCACGTACTCTCCCATCAGTCCCAGAGAAAGCAGTTGAACGCCTGAAAAAAAGGTGACCACGAGCACCGTCGTTGGTAAACCGGGCGTCAAGTCTATCCCAACGAGTTTCTGTATGAGGTACCACGCCCCTAACAAAAAGCTGAATCCCGCTATGCAGGCCCCCGCCAGTGACATCAGCTGCAGCGGCCTCGTGCTGAAGCTGACCAAGCCGTTCAAGCCAATCTTGAGAGAGCCAGTCAGCGGATTGTAATTGCCTTTCCCGCGGATTCTCGGATCGCGCTCGTACTCTACGAACGCCTGCTTGTATCCGACGTATGCGACAAGACCTCTTAGAAATCCGTGCGTCTCATTCAAGCGCCGCAGCTCCTCGACCACACGGCGCGTCATCAGCCGGAAGTCTCCAGTGTTCCTCGGTATCTCGACGTCGCTCAATTTGTTGATGACGTAATAGCCGAAAAAAGAGATGACGCGCTTGACCAGCGTCTCGCCCTTGCGCGATCGGCGGCGCGCGTACACGACTTCATAGCCCTCCTTCAATTTCGCGTAAAGATCGGCGATCAATTCAGGCGGGTCCTGGAGATCCACATCAATTACCGTGCAGGTCTCTCCGGCCGTCATAAGAATCCCCGCCATGGTGGCCGCCGGCTGTCCAAAACGCCGCGAAAAGACGATCAGCCGGATCCGTGGATTGCGCTGAATTTGCGCCGCGATGACCTCCTCGGTGCGGTCCGGGGACGGATCAAGGCAGAAAAGAATCTCGTAATGCACTCCCAAGCGCTCCATCACCGGCTCTATCCGCTGGAGGAACGGCTCGATATTGCGTTCTTCCCTATAAACTGGAACAACGATGGAGATTTGCGGGTGTTCTTGGGTCATCAAGTTGCAGTCCTTCCTCATGCGTCGCCTAAATCCGCACTACCTGGGACGTGATCCCTATTTTAGTAGCCTTATGCTTTGGAGTCCGATTTCAAGCAGAGGAGGTCGGACCTATGAAGAGGCGCTTTTCGGAAGAGCAGGTGAGCCGCGAGGCGCTGCGCCGAAAGTGGTGACCGTGCCAGCAGCGCGAACTGGTGCGGTTTGCTCAGAGCAAGGGCATGAGCGAGCGCCGGGCGTTGAAGCTGGTGGACATGAGCCCAAGACGAAGAAGGTTGCGCTCTGCGATCGCCAGCCGCTCCTTCGGCCCAGCCGAGCCAATGAGGTCTGGAATTCGCTCGCGAACTCAGGCGCAAAGGAATCGAGTACAGTTTGCAGCGCCGGACTCTAAATCAAACTGCTGCTAAAAAGGGGATCACGTCGCAAGTGAGCAAGGCCATGGCCAGAATTCTGATCCTTACAACTGACCTGCCTTACTTTCCTGGTAGGAACGGTCACGATTATTTCAATCTTCGCCATCTCGCTCGCAACCATGGTGTAGCGGTATTAGCCCCCTGCTACGACGGTTTCCCTGAACAAGGCGTGGTAAACCTTGAGGAATTTCTTTGTCGGGCGTATTTCTGGCCGCGTCCTGCTGACGAAGTGCCTCTGGTGGTTTCTGCAACTTTCCAGGGGCAACTAAAACCGTGGTTTGCGCGCCTGCCGCGGCGAGTGCGCTGGTGGGCGTTGAAGCGACTATTGAGAATTCATGAGCAGCCTCATGATGCTTTTGACAAGCTGACGATTTTGGCCAACTGTGCCCCACAGCTTCTAAGCGCACTAAGCCATGGTCAGTGGAATGCCATGGCTTTGATCCAAACCAGTATTGAGCCGTGGCTCGATTACCTGCCGGCCTCCGGGTCCAAGCTGGTGTATTTCCATGACGTGCGCTCGGACTATCTTGAGCGCGCCATTCCCTTGCCTGGCGACATGCCGAAGGCACGCGAGGAAATCGATGCCATTCGCCAGCAGGAACAGCGGGTATCGGAACGCGCCGATGTGGTCGGCTTTGTGTCGGAACTGGATCACCAACGAGCGCGGCGAATCTTCCGGATGAAGGCTGAAGCTGGTGTGGCTCGGATTCCGGTAGACACCAACTACTACGTGCCGAGGCCACACGGCTGGAAGAGAGATCCGCGGCTAGTCGTGCTCTTTACCGGACATTTATCGCATCCTCCCAATGTGGACGCATTGTTGTTTTTCTTGCGCGAGATATGGCCGGCGGTGCTTCTGCAGTGTCCGCAAGCAATTTTCCAGGCTGTCGGCATGATTCCGGCGCCCGCGGTGGTGGCGGAAATGCAGACCAGCCCCCGCTGCGAACTTCATGCCAACGTACCGGATATCCGCCCGTATTTCTGGAATGCGCGGGTGTATGTGGTGCCGATGCGCTACGGTGGCGGGGTACGGCAAAAACTCTTCGAGGCCTGGTCGATGCGTGTCCCGGTGGTATGCACCACCATGGCCGCCGAAGGAACAGGCGCGGAAAGCGGAACTCACTGCTGGCTTGAGGACACACCGGCTAATTTTGCCCGCCGAGTCGCGACGGCAGTTCAGTTGCCGGACGAGGCTTCTGTGGTGCAGGCCGCAAAGATCCGGGTGGAAAGCCACAATTCGATTGCCAGCGCCGCCCCGGAATTCCAGGCGTTGGTCGAGCGGGCAATACACGTCAGAAAGCGACGCCCGTTCAAGCTGCTGTACGATCTGCGCTGGATGGAGCTGGGCAAGGCTGGCGGCATGGAACAAGCAACCTACGAATTGGTGTCTGCCGTAAGCCAATTAGACAGACGCAATGCCTATCGTATTCTTGCGCCCCGCAGTGCCTGTGCCGAATGGGACTTCCCCGCAGGCTTTCAGGTAAAGCGGCATTATTCCGATCCCGTTTCTCGGCAATACGAAGTTGCCCGTTCATTCCTGGCCAACAAACTGGCGGAAGGTTTCGGCATGTATCCGGTGTTGACGCCGCATATGCGGTCACTGGCGGCCTACCACAAACTGGATTTCGACATCGTTCATTCAGTCGCCAGCTACACCCACCCGGATATGATCGGCTTTCCCACAGTGCTGACCATCCATGACCTGCAACACCTGCACTATCCCCAGTTTTTCTCCCAAGAGGCATTCGCGGAAAGGGAGCTACTGTACCGCGAATCGGCTAAGCGCGCGATGCACATCATGTGCATTTCGGAATTTACCCGGCAGGATGTACACCGCCAGTACGGTATTCCGCTCGAAAAAATGAGTACCGTCTGGGACATCCCTAGTCGCAACGTAGGGCAGCCCTTAAGTGAAGCGGCAAGGGCAGCTTTGCTGGCAGGGCTACAACTCACGGCCCCATTCTTTTTCTTCCCAGCGCATTGCTGGCCGCACAAGAACCATGCGAGGCTGGTTGAGGCGTTTGAGCGTATCGCGTCAGAACTGCCGGCAGACACCAAACTGGTGATGACAGGCCGCCCATTTCCGCAAGACCACCCTGCGGCGATATTGATTCGCGACAACCATCTTTCCGCGCGCGTGATGCACCTGGGCTATCGTTCGCCGCTTGAAGTACGCGCACTCTTTCAGGGTTGCCTGGCCCTGGTGTTTCCATCCCTGTTTGAAGGCTACGGCATGCCCGTTGCAGAGGCTATCATCGCCGGCAAGCCCGTTTTGTGTTCCAACGTCACTTCACTGCCGGAGCTGGCGGGTGAGGCGGCGCTTACTTTCGATCCGAATAGCGTTGAAGAAATCGCAACAAGTTTGCTGGATGTCGCTACCAAGCCAGAGCTGCGATTGACATTGACCGAGGCGGCAATGCGCCGTCGTCCACTTTTTTCTGCCCGTCGCAGCGCTATTCAGACCATGTCGATCTATCAGCGTGTGCATGATGAGTTTTATAGTTGCTAAGCGATGAAACCACTACCCACGATATCTATTGTCGTCCCCTCGTTCAACCAGGCCCAGTATCTCCCCGCAACACTGCAGAGCCTGCTCGACCAGGATTACCCCTCGCTGGAAGTGATCATCCAGGAGGGTGGATCCAGCGACGGTTCGGTTGCCGTAGCGGAAGATTTCGTTCGCCGATACCCAGCGATTTTTCGACTCCATGTGGAAAAGGATTCCGGCCAGGCGGATGCCTTGAATCGGGGGTTTGCTCGTACCAGCGGCGAAATACTTGCCTTTCTGAACTCCGACGACACCTATTTCCCACGAATTCTTCATCGTGTGGCCGCAGAGATCGATCCTGCCCGAGGCCGGCATGTGATCATGGGGCGCTGCGTATTTACCGGCGAGGGCTCGCGTTATGTCGGCATCGAGCATCCCGCCGAATATGTGAGCCATTTCGAGCATTTGGCTATCTGGAAACGTGGCTTCAACACCATCCCTCAGCCGTCGGTCTTCTGGCACCGAGCAGTGTGGGAGCGCTGCGGCGGTCTTGACGTCAACGAGCATCATGCCCTTGACTACGATTTGTTCTGCCGGTTCAGCCGGTACTATCCCTTCCACCGGGTTGATGAGTTGTTTAGCGCCTATCGCATGCACGATAGCTCCAAGTCCTCTCAACGGACCGAGGCGGAGGTGCTCGAACTTTCGATAAAAGTCAGTCGTAAGCACTGGGGATCGTGGTTGTCGCCCCTGCGCTGGCGCTGCGAGTTCTCATACTGGCTGTACAATCGGCAGCGGCACGAGCGTGCCAGGCACCACGCCCGGCGCGCGCGTGAAGCATTCATCGACCGTCATTATGGTGTGGCACTTGTAGAGCTCATGTGGACCCTCATTACTTCGCCACGACTGGCGCGTGACCGCCTTCTCTATGGCTGGCTAGCGGCAAGAGGGGTAAGGCTCTTCGAACGACTCGCTGTCATCAACGAAGGCTTTACAGGGCGCTACGCAGATGGCTGGATTGGGCCGCTTTATCGCGACCAGGTTTATGTGCCGGAGGATGGAAAGCGAATAGTTATTAAAGCCGCACATGACCCTCAGCCTACGCACAGGAAAATAAAGATTCAACTCTTCATAAACGGCATGCTGGCAGATTCGAAGGTGGTTGAAGAAGACACCACCTTTTTTTTGGCCACCGATGTGGAGTCGTACCGGGGCCAGATGATCACATTGGAGATTAGAACAAATTCCTATTTTTCCCCCCATGATCTGCACGGTGGCGAAGATGGGCGACAATTGTCCATTCGGTTGAACGAGACCAATATTGCTACAAACTGAAGCGCCGGCATGATGTTTGAAACACTCATCGGGCTAACCTTCCTGTTCGCACTGTGGGTGTTTGGCCGCAGTCTAATCCTCGCCTGTTCCGCAAACGGCTCCGACTGGCTTGCCATGCCAATTGGACTTTGCTTTGTGGGTCTTAGTGGCAATGTGCTGTATTTTGCGGCCGGTTTATCCGTTCAAATAATTCAACTGATGTTGTTGTTTGCGCTGTTGCCATGCCTAGCTCTGGTCCTCAGCCGAGGCGCCCGGCGCAGCGAATGGATTCGCTTGTTGGCTGTGTGCGGCATCTTTCTTGTACTCGCCCTGCCTGCGTATATTGGCGGTGAGCAGTACTATGTATTTCGCGGGAACCACTGGGATCATTTCAATTACATCGATCAGGCTCTTACCCTCCGGGATAACCCATACAGCGCCTATCAGAACGCTTCAGCAAACAAGTTTTTGGCCAAAGATATATTGGTGCATGGCATGACGTTTATAAGCCAACGGCCCGCCGTCGGATTGGTATTTGCCCTGCTACTGCCAACCGGGCTGGGTAATATTCATCTGCTCGCTTTTCTGTATATGACGGCGCTCTGGGCCCTGGTTTTTCCAGCGGCATGTTTCGCGTGGCAGCGAATCCTGCCAGCATACGAGACGAGCGCGAGCGGGCCCCTGCTCTTGGTAGTTCCCCCTCTTGCTTACGTGGTAGGTTTCTGGGGACAGTACATCTTCGATATCAATGCCTGGTCGCAGATGGCATCCCTATCCTTGCAGTTGGCGTTCGTCTTTGCGTACCTGAGGTTGCTGCAAAAGTTGGCCGATCCACCAACGCGCGAAGGCCAATCCATCACGTCCGACTATGTTGTGACAGGACTGCTGGCTGCAGGTGCGTTTCTCTTCTATCCAGAAAATGCAGTGATCCAGTCACTGCTTCTTTTGGTCGCAACGATTTTGTGGTGTGCAGTCACCCGTAAGATTCCTCGCCTCACGGCCGTGGTCTCGCTTGCAGTTTTTTCTGTTGCAGCTCTACTAATATCGTCTATCCCAAATTGGGATGCGACTGTGGGGTTCGTGATCGGTCAGATCAAATTCGGCGCGGCCCACGCCCCTGATCACTGGTGGACATATTTCGACAGCTATTGGCGTGGTCTGCATGCCAATGCACAGGGCGGTGCTGGCTCTATTAGTGTTCTAGCCAATCTGGTCCTGGCTTCGACCGGCATGTTCTTTCTTACCCCGGATTATTCCGTTCCCTTGGGAGTCCGCCATAGCTGGATCGCTGTCACGGTGATCCTGGCATTATTGACTCTCTACAGCCTGGCTGTCACTCTAGCGACTCGCTTCCGCGCCAACGGAACAGCCATTTTTCTTAAGGCATTTGTCCTTGCGAGCATTCCCCTTTTTTTTTATTTCCTAACAAAAAACGCATTATGGTCTTTAGGCAAACTCCTATCATTTCTGTCGCCCTACATCTTCATCGCGCTTTGCCTGCCTATTGTTGAAAGCGCCAAGATACCTGCAACCTCGTTAATAAGGAGTAAAGCTCTTGGCGAAATATTGACAAGCGGTTTTGTTATCCTTTTCGTTATGTCCCAGATTGCTTTCGGCGCGGCCCGCATATGGACCGCCCGTGATCCGTACGGCATAGGCTACGGCAACTCGACGTATCCCTCTATTCAAGTCACCACGATGAAGACTACATATTTGTGGGATATGGAGCCAAGTGTGTATTCACATTGCAAGGGAGTCCATCTATATAACGACACGGACCCCTTTTATATGGAGTACATGAAGCAAAAGCTCACTTATCTCGGGGTACCGTATTTCTCCTCGCTGCCTGTTAAGACCCATTATGGGGGCGGCCACGAAGTGGGACGCCAACAGCCAATCGTTACCGACTGCAATGCGGTGTTCATGAAGGGATCGTCTGGTAAATGGCGCGCGGTGTCTATGTCTAAGCTGCCTCCTTTCGATGGCGCCATCGACCCTGCCCACCGCCACCCGCTGATTGGCTTCGTGGGTATTTCGGGCCCTGAAGCATGGGGGAGTTGGACCGACGGGGAACGTGCTCGGATTGTTTTGCCGCAGTCCCTACCCGATCGCTTTACGTTGGAGCTGGATATCATGAGTATCTTTGGCCCAAATGTAGGCAAACCATTCCGAATTCGCGCCGGGGGGCAGGAACGAATCATAACTTTCACGGAACCTGGAATCTACTCGGTGGCCTTTCAGGATGTGAAGGATGCAAGCGACTTTGAAATTCTTGTACCAGCCCCCACTAGCCCGCAATCATTAGGGCTTTCCAGCGATACGCGTGCCCTAGGGTTGGGATTGAAGCGCTTAAGAATACTTCCGATGGCGCCCATAACCACGAATTGAAAGGAGTTCAACCTCCGTGGATAAAAATCCTCGCCCATCTGACAGGGAAAATGAAACCCAAACCGCGGCTTCGAGGAAAAAAATGCTGAATTCTTTTTAGAAGAGTACGACACTTATAGGGAAAATGTCGCATCTATCGATACCTACGCGACTATCTCCGCAGAAATCAATAAAGAGATTGCAGGGGTTTCATCTCTGCTGGACATAGGAAATGGTGGAGTCTTTGACTACGATACCTCTTTAGTTGATCAGATCACAGGACTGGACCTTTTCCTGGACGATCTACCAAAAGATATTAATCTTCCGCCTAACGTCAAAATGATACAGGGCAGTGCTTTGTCTATACCGAAGGGCATGGAGGGTTTTGATGGGGTAATTATGGTGATGCTGATTCATCACCTCGTCGGCAAATCGGTTTCTGAATGTATTTAGAATGTAGAAAAATCTGTTCGGGAAGCATATCGAGTATTGCGGCCAAGTGGGAAAATTATCATTGTGGAGTCTTGTGTTCCGATGTGGTTTTTTGCGTTTGAAAGATTGGTATTTAAACTTGCATCATGGGTCATCGAGCCGAGTCGCTCCTTGAGCGCCTGACGATCGGCCGGCTGCATGAAGGCCACCCGCAGCGCGTCGGTGCCATTGGGCGTGTCCACAATCCGCCCGCGCTCCACGCCGTAGGTCTTCACCAGATCGTCGGCGTCGTCCGGGGATGCGCAGAGGATGAGCTCGGCGCCCGTCGCGCACGCCTTCTCCACGGCGTACACCGCGTCGACGAGCTCCTGGCATTCGGGCAGCTTCTCGAAGAGCCGCGTCTTCATGTGCAGCTCGAAATCCTGCGCCTCGTACCACACCGGCAAACCCAGTTCCGCGAGCAAGGGATAGAGATACGGATGCGAGGCCACCACGGCGCATGCGCCGCGCGATTCGCGCTCCAATATCTCGCGGATCTGCGGCGAGAGCGAATGCAGCTTCGGCATCACGACGTCCGTCACGGGTGTGCCCATGTCGGCCTTTTTTCACCAATAGCAGCCCTCGACGCGATATAAGCACCATTGGGCGACTTTTTGCCGGGGCTACGTACCACAAAGAGCATTTTCATGGAACGTCGCGCGGGCAGCCTCGGATTTATTTTCTGATTCTATCTCGCCTGCGGCGCGCCGGTGGTGGATCTCCATCTTGTTCTGAGACGTGTCGAACGTGACATCCGTCATGTGCAGGAAGTAGTTCGAGAAGTACTCCTTGATGATGTATTCCTTGTAGCCGCCGCAGATGATGAACTCGGTGATGCCCTGCGCGGAAACCATCTTCAGGATGTGCCACAGCAGCGGCCGTCCACCGATCTCGATCATCGGCTTGGGCCTCAGGTGGCTCTCTTCGCTGATGCGGGTTCCGTAGCCTCCCGCGAGGATCACCGCTTTCTTCACCATGCTTGCCTCTCTGTCATCGGGGCGCCACGCTGAGGGAGACCAGGCCTATGCCGAGCTTGCGCACGTCCTGTCCGTTCCCGAGCTCGTGCGGCGACTGGGGGCGGGGAATGACGAATGATAGTGTGGGTTCATCGCCGACCTCGCGGAATTGCAGCGTGGTCTCGTAGGGCTCGCGATCAACCGTGAAGGATTGCTCCTGACCGCCGGCGCGCACCTTGATGGGAAGGCCCTTATTCGCCCCAAAGGTCGGGCCGATGCGGATCGCGAGATCGAAGGAGCGCGGCAAGGGGCGCGCGAAATCGATCTCCACCAGCGGGCCCTCGCTCCAGGTTCCCCACCCTTCGGGGTTGCTCAAGCCGCGCACGCGCGCCACGTAGGAGGGATATTTGCCTCCGGCGAACGAGATCGGCCGCTCGAGCTCGAAGGAATCCACGCGCGCGGTCCCGAGCGGCGGGACCTGGCAGAAGCCGCGATAGTCGATCGCCGGCGCCTTTGCCGGATCGAAAGGCTCCCAGCCGAAGCTCCCGGGCTCGTTGACGACCATCGCCTTGCTGCCGCGATCCCTCAGCAACAGGCTCATCGTGGGGTGGGTCCACGGCCAGGCGGTGCGCACGCCTGTCTGCTTCAACGCCATGAGCTTCTCGACGGGCGGCGCGCTGCTGCCCAGCACCGTGCAGAACTCCTTCACGTAGCCGCCCCAGCGATAAGTGCCGATCATGTCGCCCGCCACCGCCAGCAGGATCGGGATCAGCAGGATCGCGTAGCCCTCGCCGCTTCCGCGCGCCTGCAGCCAATGGGGCCTTAAGTACCAGACCGCGACCAGCGCCGCGATGAAGGCCGGCAGCGACAGCACCATGAACGAGCGGTTATGGTAGTAGATGTCGAACCCGTAGAACCCTTCGAGCCTGGTGATGGCGACTACGAACGCCAGGCCAAATGCGGCGCTCACGATCGCCAGGATCGCCCGGGCGCGATTCGCAGACAGGACCGCGGCGAACCCGAGGAACCCCGACATCATCAGGAAGAAGTGCGGGTTGCCCAGATAGCGGAACGCGCTGCCGAGGAAGCTCGATGCGTTGCTGGGATCGCGCGGCGACAGGAATCCCCCCAGGCCGATCACGACGCCGAGGAGGAAAAGAAAGGCCGCGATCGCGAGTCCCAGCCTTTCGCGGTGGTCGGTCGCCCGCGAGGACGCCATCAACGCCCATAGGCCAAGGAAGGGACCTACGAGGAGCATTCCCTCGTAGGTGCGCAGCATCGCGAACGCCACGACGGGTAAGACGAACCCGCACAGGATCGGGGCGGCGCGATCGAGCGCCAGGATCGTCGCCGAGAGCCACACGAGGCCGAAGAGCAGATTCGCCTCGGTGTTGATGAAGTTGGTGCCGAAGCCGTAGACCACGATCGCGACGACGTTCGCCGCGAAGAGCAGCGGCTGCGCGCGCGCCAGCACCAGCGCCACCATCATCGCGATGGCGGGAATCACCAGCGCCCCGAACGAGTACAGCATCACGTAGGTCGACACGTTCTCCAGGCCCGCGCGCTGCGCGAAGAGCATCGGCGCCTGCGAGATGAAGCTCGCGAAGGAGCGCTGGAAATCGTAGTCGTTGAAGCGATACGGCGTGAGCAGGTGCACGAGCACGGACCAGGCGCCGTCGCCGTACATCACCCGGCCCGCCACGGTCGAGTAGGCCAGCGCGACGAGCCACGCGCCGATCGCGGTGGATGCCGTGAAAAGCCACTTGCGCGTCACGCGTTCTCCAACGGACGAAGCGCGCGGGTGCGGTCGCCTGCCTCCAGGAGACGGGGCTTGATGCGCGCTGCGATGGCGTTCCAGTCGAAGTGCGAATCCACCAGCGCGCGCGCGATCTCGGCGCGCCGCGCGGCCGCTTCAGCCCCTGCGCCCAGGGTGTCAAGGATGGCGGCCGGAAAGTCCTCGATCTCCCGAACGAGGCAGCCCGTCTCGCCCGACAACCGCAGGCCTCGCGAACCCTGATCGGTGGTCACGACCGGCACGCCCGCGGCGAAGTAGTCGAGCATCTTCAGGTTGGTGCCTGAGCCATGCTCCATGGGATTCAACGCCACGTCGCAGGCCTGCAGGCAGAGATTGCGGGTGATCTCGTCCACCTCGCCGATGAAGAGCACGTTCTGAGGCTTGAGCCTGGGATCGAAGGCGTAGCAGACACTGCCGATGATCACGAAGGCGACGTCGGGCAGCTCCTGCGCGAAGTCGAAATTGCGCTTGACCGCCTCGATGTTGGGCCAGTGGCCGCTACCCATGAAGAACGCCAACGGGAGTCGGAGATGCGGTCGATAAAACATCCTCCAACGCTACAGTACAGTGAGACCCAGCTCCTTAAAATAATGACATCTGCCGGGTTCAGCACAGCTAATGGTCGGCGCATACCAAAAGGAAGGTTTGTTCTGCAATATGGTGTAAAGGTCCCTTCTTTTATCACGCCCGTGCAACCTTTCCTATTTGTCGGAGTTAAATAGAGAAGTGGCCCCAAGAAATCGGACAGCGACGGACTCTAAATCAAGCTGCTCCTAAAACCGGGATCAGGTCGCCCATTGAGGTAGGCCAGCATGGCGCCGGTCAATACCCTGCTACTACTCAATCCGAAGACTAGTTAAGCCCAGACTTAGCCGACGGGTGTCTGAACTTTGACCGAGCTCCTGCGGTGACTTGGGATCTGGAAATTCAAAGATTACAGACCTTGCATTACCGTCAGTAGCAACAGCAATTACAACCTCTGTGGCCTCCGGCTTGTCAAATTTTATTTCTAATTGAGTAGCTCCAACAATTACCTTAATTGGCTTACCCATGGTAGGGGAAAACGGCGCCGCCTTGATTTTCAGCGTGAAACTTTTTGGAAGCGCCTGGGTAAACTCAATGACGGCCTGTGTTCCGTCCGTCCATCGGCCCCCTGCCTCTTTTCCTGAAATACCTTTTACGCTGGATACGAAATTAGGATAACCATCCCGATTGAAGGTAATCCCTTCAGCAAGAGTAGCCTGATAACGGGGCCCAAGCGGATCGCGTGGTGCAACGCTCTTAGTGACTACTTGAGGCGTCCCGCCACCCTGAGCTTTCTTTTCAGTTTGCTGCTTTGAACTGTCTCCACAAGCGGCAAGAAAAGACGCAGTAATCAAGGCAATTGAGACGCCCGACACTAGATTAAGATTGCTGTTGAATAGCACGATCATCACCTCCAGAGAGTTTCACAGAAAAACGAAATTTCATTACTGGCCGGTAGGTTTTCAATTTGAGCCCCCGCGGCCGCAGCATCGTTATAGAACATCTTGACGGTATCAAGCGAATAGTCGTCGAGATCGAACTCTGCCAACTGAAGTTTCTTGAGAATATCAGATTCAGGGGAGCAGCGGACATGAAGAAGCGGTTTACCGAAGAACAGATCACATGCTGCGCGCGCCGCTCTCCCTTGCCAAGATGAGCTACGACGCGGCCAGCGGCCTCACCGAAGTCTTAGCGGTGGAACGCGCACCGCCCGTGCCCCCGGTGCCTGGCCCGCGCATGCGAGTGTGCCGCTTACTTACCATCCTCTGCCCGACTTCGCCTGAAGCCGCGCTCAGGGCTGACCGTGGTCGCCCCTGAGCGCGCCTGCGCTTGCTCCATCGTGCTCAACGAGGGCAACATTCGTCATAATGCCGATTGCGCGCACCCCAAACGCCCGGAGGACAGCCCATGACAAGCCAGATCGCTCGACAACCGACCCGGCGCAAATGCAATTTGCGCGACACCGGGGTCGTTGGCGCGAGATGACCAGCGCAGGGGAGAGCCGTCGATGAGAATCGGGTTCGATGTCAGCCAGACAGCCGAACGGATGGCGGGCTGTGGCATCGTCGCCGATCAGTTTCTTCGGCACCTCGTGCAGGCCAGTCCGCGCGACGTGTTCATTCCGTACCCGATCTTCGGCAATTACCGGACCCCCGATTTCGTTCGCGCGTGCCGTCCGCAGGCGCCAAACGTGGTGACGGACCATTTTCGGCTGAGCTGGGAAGAGCTGAATCGCAACTGGGATGCGCCCTGCAAGGAACTGACCGCCTTTCTTGGACGGCCCGACCTCGTGCACGCGAACAATTATTTCTGCCCGCGCGATCTCGGAGTGCCGCTCGTCTACACGCTTTACGATCTAAGCCAGATCGAGTGCCCCGAATTCCACACCGAGCGCAACCGCGTCAACTGCTTCAGCGGCCTGTTCGACGCGAGCATCTTTGCGGACCACATCGTCGCGATTTCCGAACACTCGCGGCGGACTTTTCTCGAATGGTTTCCGCATTTTGATCCCGATCGTGTCTCCGTGGTGCCGCTGGCCGCGCGCCCGTCGATCGCGCAGAAGCCGCCGGACGATGAAATACGAAAGGTCCTCGAGCGATACGATCTTGCGCCCGACAGCTTCTGGCTTGCGGTCGGGACCATCGAACCGCGAAAGAACTATGGACTGCTGCTCGACGCCTACGCGCGGATGATGGGTGAATGTCCGGACTCGGTCATGCCGCTGTGCATTGCGGGCCAGGCGGGCTGGCTGGAGTCGTCGCTCGAAGGTCGTATTCGAAGCCTTGGCATCGGCGATCGCGTGCGGTGCCTGGGGTTTGTCGAAGACGCGGATCTGGCGGCACTTTACAGAACGTGTTTCGCATTCCTGTACCCGTCGTGGTACGAGGGCTTCGGACTGCCGGCGGTCGAAGCCATGGCATGCGGCACGGCGGTGATTGCGCTCCGCACGACGAGCCTGCCTGAGGTGGTCGGTGACGGCGGCATCCTCGTGAGCGTGGAGGATGTCGATCGGTACGCCGATGCGATGCAGAGTCTCGTGCGCTCACCGGCGCGGCGAGCGGCGCTGCGCGCTGCGGCGTCGGCGCAGGCGGCGCGATTTTCCTGGAGCCGCAGTGCCGATATGCTGCTCGATATCTATCGCTCGCTCGTCGACCGCAAGTCCCGGTCGCGGCGGCAGGCGCCGGCATGAAGGCGCTGCGCATAGCCGTGGACGTGACGCCCATTCGCGAAGGTGGCGAATGCGGCGACGTCAAACCGTTCGTGCTCGAGCTGCTGAAAGACATGGCGCGCGTCGCGCCGCAGCACCGGTTCGAGCTGCTCACCGGCGATCACAATCACCGCGCGTTTGCCGGGTACGACGCGCTGGGGATGACGCGGCGGCGGGTCTCGGGCTCGCCAGGCTCGGCGGCGCTCCGCGAGGGGGGCACAGATCTGCTGTTCTGCCCGATGACGACGCCGATTTATTCAGAGCCGGGCGTCAAAACGGTCAGCATCCTGTACGACCTGCAGCATCTCTCATGCCCGTGGTTCTTCGAGCCGGGGGAGCTCGCGCATCGTAGCGGGTTTTATGTGGATCTGCTCAAGCGCGTCGAGCACGTCGTCTGCATTTCCGAATTCTCGCGCATCAGCCTGATCCGCAATTACGGTGTATGGCCCGCGCGTACCAGCGTGGTGCCGATTGCGATCCAGAACCGGCTCCCGCGCATGGACGAGCGGGCCGCCTGGCGCGCGCTCCGCGACCTCGAGCTGCCACGATGCCGGTTTGCGTTCTACCCGGCAAACTTCTGGCCGCACAAAAACCATCGGATGCTGCTGATGGCTTTCAGCCGGTTCTTGCACGACCATCCGGAATCCGATCTGCACCTCGTGCTGACCGGCGAGCTGCTTGGCGAGCGCGATCTCGTCAGGAAGGCGGTGGCCGGCATGGGATTGGCCTCGCGGGTGCACGTGCTCGGAATCGTCTCCGAGCCGCAGCTGGGAGCGCTCTGGAGCGCCGCATCCTTTCTTCTGTTTCCGAGCCTTTTCGAGGGGTTCGGTATTCCGGTGACCGAGGCCATGCACTTCGGCAAGCCTGTCCTCTGCAGCGCGGAAGGAAGCCTTCCGGAAGTGGCCGGATCTGAGGCCCTTTACTTCGACGCGCGAAGGCCGGACACGTTGATCGAAGCGCTCGTCCTCGCCGAGCGGGAGCCGGCGATGCTGCGTGCCAACGCGAAGCGCGCACGCGCGCGCCTGGCGGAATTCAGCGCCGAGGCGGTGGCGGTGCAATACCTCGAGGTGTTGGATCGCGTCGCCGCCGGCGGCGCGGCGAGGGTCCCGCTGCGTCATGCGGATGGAAAGCTGGCGACACCGCTCCAAGCGTATGCCGACTATATCGAGACCGCCGGGCGGAATGGCGAGGGGACCCCTGCCGACAGTGCGCACCTCCACGCGGCGGTGGCCGCGAGGGAAGCGGACATCAGGAATCTGACGAAATCGTTGCAGCAAAGCGAAGCGGACCGGGCTGCGCGGCTCGAGGTGATCGAGCGCCAGGGGCGCGAACTCGC
>CAZYAH010000011.1:0-17488 GCA_964645595.1 uncultured Alicyclobacillaceae bacterium
GGAGAAGGCTTACGTTCCCCATAAGCGCTTCCCTCCGGTTTCTCCTCTCCCAGAATACGCTGGCTGCACACACAGTCGGCGGCAGGAACCCACGCGTACCCGGGCGTGGGTTTTCTGCGTTTCAGGCCTTTCCTCCGAACCTTTGTTTCGGTATAAGTGATTGGCGATGATCCGTAGCCAATGCGGACGATGTATAATTGACTCACTGGGACTGGGAGGTGGAGAGGTTGTTTATTCGCAATTGTCTGACGGACATCAAACATTTGACCGTGGTGCATCCGAACGACTCGGTCGAAACGGTCCTCGACCAAATGGCGGACCACCTGAGTTTGCCGGTTACGGAACCGGACGCGACATTTGTTGGCATCGTCAGCAAGCGGACCATTTTTGACGTATTTCGCGAGGAGGCAAAGCGGGGAGTCTCTTTCGCCGAGTTCTGTACAAGGCCGGTTGGGCCTTGCGTCAACACTTCGATTACCTCGCTCTCGCTCAATTCACACTTCGAAGAGACGATTGACATCATCATACGCCATCCGTTCGTCCCCATCGTCGAATCGGGAAAACTCGTCGGCATCGTGAAGCGAGGTGACGTGAACCGCGCCTTGTCGGTTGCGTTCGCCACCAACGTCGAAGCACATCGCCTACTGCTGGGACTCGCCGACGTAGAGGGAGCTCTCTATCAAGTGTTTTCGGTGACACACCGGCTGGGGATCAACGTGATCACCGCGGTCACCTTCGACGCGGATGAGCACCCGCTCAACCGCCGCCTGATCCTCAAGGTCGAGAAAAGTTCCAATCTCGATGAACTGGTTCGGCACCTGGAGCGAGCGGGCTTCATGATCATCGAAGTGACCCGCTGAGAACTTCCCGAAGCTCAAGGCTGTGAAAAGGGGCTCCGGCCCCCTTTTCATTTCGATGAATGTGAATACCCCTATGCAGAAAGGAAATCGGGAAATGCAACCGCACCTGTGGACGATGACAGAAACCTTGGCAGCGCTCGAATCCAGGCAAATCTCGTGTGTTGAACTGGCAACCTATTACCTCGAGCGGATAAACCGCTACAATCACAGTCTGAAAGCGTTTATTACTGTAGCCGAAGATGTTGTCGAACGAGCCCGTGAAATCGACAACCGCCGCCTCCAAGGCAAGCCAGTCGGGCCGTTGGCGGGAATTCTGATTGGTGTCAAAGACTTGTTCGACACCGCTGGGCTGAAAACCACGTACGGTGGACGGCATTATGCCGATCACGTGCCGGACCAGACCGCCACCGCGGTGCGCCGCCTCGAGCAGGCGGGAGCCATTGTGATTGGGAAGACCAACCTGCACGAATACGCCTATGGTACAACCACCGAAAACCCACACTACGGAAACTGTTGTAATCCGTGGAACAGAGCAAAGATTGCGGGAGGGTCGAGCGGCGGTTCGGCAGTCGCCATCGCAGCGGGATTGTGCAACGCAAGTCTCGGCACAGATACTGGCGGCAGCATCCGCATCCCCGCAGCGCTGTGCGGACTTGTCGGCTTCAAACCGTCTTACGGACTTGTCAGCAAGGCGGGAGTATTTCCACTCGCACCAACGCTCGATCACGTTGGCCCGATGACCCGCTCCGTAGCCGACGCGCAGCTGCTCATGGACGTGATGGCTGGAAGGGATCCCGCCGACCCGGCCACGGCGCGTATCCCTGTTCGCTCGTATCAAGGCCAGCGGCCAGTTGCCGGGCTGACGGTCGGCGTGCCGAAAAACTTCTTCTTTGATCGGTGTCACTCGTCCGTCCTGCAGGGCGTCCACGCGGCTTGTACGAAGCTGCAGGAACAGGGCATTCGCCTGCGGGAAATTGAAATTCCGCTCATGAGCGACGTGCCTGACATGCAAGGCGTCGTGATTGCCAGTGAAGCCCTGGCCGTCCACAAACGCATGCTGGAATCCCAGCCAGACCTGTACGGGGCCGACGTTCGCAGACGGCTCGAAGCGGCCGGCGACATCAAGGGGAGCGAGTACTTTTCGACGCTGGAGTTTCGCCGCGCATTCCGCCAGCAACTCGCAAACGTCTTCGCGGAAGTCGACGCGATTGTGACGCCAACCACCGCCTTGACGGCGACCGACCTCGGGCAGTGGAAGACGCACATCAAGGCGCACGAAGTAAACATACGCGCCCACTTGACGCGATGCACAAACCCGTGGAACCTGAGCGGACTCCCCGCCATCTCCCTACCGTGCGGATTTTCGTCCGACGGATTGCCCATCGGCTTGCAACTCATCGGACCGATGTTTGCGGACGCCAAACTGCTCGCCATCGCCAGAGCCATTGAACGGATCCTCGGCCCCTCCGCATTGGCCGCCGAGTACCGGTAATTCGGCGATAGGCAACACAAATCCCCGGGATAGTCGGAAGGAGCGCGCCGAGACCGCCCCTTAAGGGCGCGTCTCGCGCACCGCCTCCGACGCCACGGGGATTTGTCCATTGAGCACCCGTTGATAATGCGTCAACAACTGCTCCGTTGGTGCCGCCCAGTCGACACCGCGCACCATTTCGGCCGCCCGCTCCCGGATAGACTGCCGCTTGTCCTCGTGGAACAGGAGCTCGTCCAGCGCGCGGCGCACATCCTCCTCGTCGTCGGGATTGAAAATGATGCCCGCCGCGCCGTTACCTAGTACTTCGCGCGTCGGCGGGCTGTCTGCGGCCATCACAGGCAACCCTGCCGCCATGGCTTCGAACAGCACGAGGCCGAGAGTTTCCGTTGTCGAAGGAAACACAAAGCCGTCTGCTGACGCGTAGGCCTCGGCTAATTCGCGGCCGTGCATGTAACCGGTAAAGACGGTCGCTGTGCCAGCGAAAATTTGTTCCAGCTGAGGACGGTATGGGCCGTCTCCAACGATGGCCAGTTGGACGTCCGGAAACCGCTGGAGGGCGTTCCGCAGCTTGTGAATCCCCTTCTCCACAGCGAGCCGGCCTACGTACAAGAGTATCTTCCGGCCACTGTCGTCGCCGTTGCAAAGGCGCCGCCGCATGGCCTGTGTGCGTGGAGCGGTGGCATACAGGTTGACGTCCACCCCGCGTTCCCACAGGCCGAGCCGACGGAAGCCGTGCTCCTCGAGTTCCCTCCACATGGCCTTTGACGTGCACAGGTTCACATCGGCCCGGTTGTGCAGCGTCCGAAAATACCACCACAGCGCGGGTTCCAGCCATTTGAAGCCGTAGTGCCGTGCGTATTTCGGGACGTTGGTGTGGTAGGATGCGACCAGCGGAAGGCGCAACCGCTTCGCGTAGTAGATTCCTCCGAGCCCAAGGAAGGCCGGATTGACAACGTGCACCAAGTCCGGGTCAAACGCCTTCAGCTCGCGCAAAATCCGCCGTCTGGGAAACGCAAACTTTTTCTCAGGGTAGAGAAAAAACGTAAAGGACGGGATGCCGACCACACGCGCGGACGCGTACTGTTGCGGAGCGCCTTCCGGGGCAAACAGCAGCACTTCGTGACCCTGGTCTTGCAGGAGACGCAACGTTGCGCACAACCTCGTCACAATACCGTCTGTCCCCGGCAGGAATGTCTCCGTAAACATCGCAATCCGCATGTGCTTACCTCCAGGTGGCGTTCGGTGCAATCACGGAAAAATCGACTCGGTCCTTGTACTTGGCAGCCGTCTCAATGAGATCCCGGATGAGTTCGTCCGACAGCAGGTGAGGTTTCAGACCGAGGTCGAGCAGTTTCGTGTGTACCGCGTTGTAATAGTGCTCTTCCTTTTCGACCCGCGGATTTGGCAGGTGCGCAATCTTCGGATTCAATCCCATCTCAAGCGCCACAGCGGCGACGCGCTCCGCCAGTTGCAGCACCGAGAACTGTTCCGTGAACTGGTTGAAAACCCGAAATTCTCCTCTATCCGCGGGATGCAGCGCTGCCAGTTCGACGCATTGGACCGTATCCCGGATGTCCAGGAAGGCGCGTGTTTGACCGCCTTTGCCGTACACCGTCAATTCGTGGCCCACTGCAGCCTGGATGCAAAAGCGGTTGAGAGCGGTTCCGAAAACACCGTCGTAGTCAATGCGGTTATATAAGCGGGGATCTCGCTTTGTTTCTTCCGTCCACAGCCCGTACACTACGCCCTGATTGAGGTCCGTTGCGCGAATCCCCCACGCCTTGCAGGTGAACATAATGTTGTGGCTGTCGTGCACTTTTGAGAGATGGTAGAACGAGAACGGCTGTTTCGGATACGGCAGAACGTCCTCGCGACCCTTGTGCTGAATGCGGATGTACCCTTCTTCGATGTCGATGTTGGGCGTCCCATATTCGCCCATTGTACCCAACTTGATGAGATGGCACTCCGGCACCACGTCCTTGATGGCGTACAGAACGTTGAGCGTGCCGACCACGTTGTTGACCTGCGTAAACACAGCGTGCTCCCGGTCAATCATCGAGTACGGAGCGGATCTTTGTTCCGCGTAGTGTACAATCGCTTCCGGCTCAAACTCGCGGAAGACACTCTCCGTAAATTCGTAATTCGTCAAATCGCCGATATAGGTCTTGATCTCCTTACCTGTCAGCTCTTTCCATGCCGCTACCCGTTCTTCCAAAGAATAAATCGGGGTGAGCGACTGCGTACCCAGCTCTTCGTCCCATTTTCTCCGGATCAGACTGTCCAAAATCGCCACTTCGTGACCTCTCTCGGAGAAATGCAGAGCAGTCGGCCAGCCGCAGAACCCATCCCCGCCGGCGATCAAAATCCTCATCCGCGCAGTCACCTCATTCAAGGTACTTAGTGGGTAACGTGGTTACGCACTACCTCCACTGTACAAGTTTTGCAGCGCGCTAGCAAGATTGCCGCTATACCTCTGCGTTGTCGATCTCGTTCGCTTCCGCCGCCAGTTGAGCAATGCGCTGCCCCATTTGCACGGCATCTCCCCTGCCGACGGAGATGTCCTGAATCATTCCAGGTTCGAAGAGCAGAACAACCGTCGAACCAAACTCGAAGCGGCCGATTTCTTCGCCCCGCTCGACCGGAATTTCGACCGCTCCGCCGACCACGCTGAGCCGGCGCCTGCGGTGCGGGCGCTGATACTCGGGGCCGTACGCGGTCCGAATGCTGCCCACAATGGTCGCGCCCACCTTGACGACGGCGTAGCGCCCATACGGACTTTCCACCTGTGTAATCAGTCGCTCGTTCTTGGTGAACAAGCCTTGGACGTGGCGGACTCCCGCTGCGTTAACCGGAAAGAGAGCACCCGGGATGTATCGCCACTGCGTTATGGTTCCGGGCAGCGGCGCGTGAATCCGATGGTAGTCGCGCGGGCTCAGGTAGATGGTCATATAATCGCCATTTTGAAAAGCCTCCGCCCAGTCCGCTCCTCCGAGCAACGCCTCGAGGGTGTACTCAGATCCTTTGGCCTGCAACAAGGTTCCAGAGCGAATCTTGCCACATGCGCTGACGGTTCCGTCGACCGGGGAGACAACGCCGGTTTTCGCGACGGTACGCGCCCCCTCTCGCAGTCGCCGGGCGAAAAAGTCGACAAGCGATGGGTACTCGGACGGAACCAACTCCGCTTCTGAATCGTCAATCTGGTAACGCCGAATGTACCAAGGAATCAGGTGTTTGCTCCACGACTGGCGGGCGGCCCACCCAACCACTGCCGTCAGGGTACATTTTGGCAGCAATCTCAGCGCAAGTTTTGCAAACATCGGTTTCATCCACCACTCCTGCCTTGGTACAAAGTATTCCTCGCCAAGCTTAGTCTTTGTAATACGAGTTCTCGGGAACCCTGCGAACGGCCTCTTTCAGCGCATTGTATGCCGGAAGCAGCCAGAAGTCGGGATTTTGGATGAGCGCGGCCGCTTCGTCTCGCGCAACCTCCATGATGCGAAAATCTTTCGCCAGATCGCCGACCGTGAACTCGGGCAGTCCGCTCTGGCGCACGCCGAGGAACTCGCCCGGACCGCGCAGCTCCAAGTCCTTCTCTGCGATGACAAAGCCGTCCTGCGTTTCCACCATCGTCTGCAAGCGCTGCACAGCGTAGTCGGATCCAGCGTCCGAGAGCAGTACGCAGTAACTGGCGTGTTGCCCGCGCCCCACGCGGCCGCGCAGCTGGTGCAACTGAGCCAGCCCGAAGCGCTCCGCGTGATAAATCATCATCACCGTGGCGTTGGCAACGTGAATCCCCACTTCGATGACCGTAGTGCTCACCAGCACTTGTACCGAGCCAGCGGCAAACTCGCGCATCACGGCTTCTTTTTCCCTGCTGCTCATCCGGCCGTGCAACAATCGCACCTGAAAACCTGCAAAGCGGTCGCGCAAGCGCACCTCGAGCTCGGTGGCGGACAAGATGTCTGCCGCGTGCTCGGACTCCTCGACCAACGGCGCTACAACGTATACCTGGCGCCCAGCTGCCAACTCGCGGCGTGCCAGCCGAATCGCCGCCTCTTCCTCGGCCAGTTTCAGCCACAGAGTCTGCACAGGCTGGCGGCCGGCAGGCAGTTCCCGGAGGGCGGTGACATCGAGATCGCCGTAAATGGCCAGGGCCAACGTGCGAGGAATCGGCGTCGCCGACAGGTAGAGAATATCCGGCGTCCGCCCCTTCTGGCGCAGAATCGAGCGCTGTGAAACGCCAAACCGGTGCTGCTCGTCCGTTATGACCAGGCCAAGCGAAGCGAACGACACGTCTTCTGTCAAGAGCGCGTGCGTTCCGATGACGAGGTCGACGCTTCCGTCCTGAAGTCCGGCCAGCACCTCGGTCCGCTCCCGCGGCGAAGTGCTGCCGGTGAGCAGGCGAACCGACATGCCGAGAGGCTCCAGGCGCCGCTTGGCTTCGGCGAAGTGTTGTTCCGCAAGAATTTCCGTCGGCGCCATGAGGGCGGCCTGGTCTCCGGATCGGTAAACGGCGTAGGCTGCCCAGAAGGCAACCCACGTCTTGCCGGACCCAACGTCCCCCTGGATGAGCCGATGCATCGGCGCGTCCTTCGCCAAATCCGCTGCGATGGCCCGACAGGCTTCTTCCTGCGCCTTGGTCAAGGGATATGGAAGAGATCCGGTAAATGTCGCAAACGCGTCTTCCGGGACGCGCCGAGCCACGCCGCGTTCTGCGTTAACTCGAATGGCGCGATGCCACTGCAGCTGCAGCTGAAACAGAAAGAACTCCTCGAACGCCAGCCGCCGGTGGGCTTGGCGCAAGTCCTCCTCGCTCTTCGGGCGGTGGATCCTAAGCAGCGCGTCGCGGTGGGAGAGCAAGCGATACTTCTGAACGAGCTCCTGCGGCAAGACTTCCTCGACCTCGTCCGCGTACTTGTCCAACGCTTTCTCCACAACGGCCTGAATCTGGGCCGACGGAAACTCCTTGGTCCCCGGATACACCGGAATGTACCCCGCTGCGGCGCTGTTCTTCCCACCAAAATCGGTGTGGGATACAACGAGTGTCCGCTTCGCTGGATCATACCGGCCGCTGACCACGATGACGCGCCCGTCCGTCAATTTCGGTTTCAGGTAGTGCTGGTTAAACCAAATCCCCGTGACACGAAGCCGCTGGTCAATTCTGAGCGGCACTGTACAGACAGACTTGCGGCCGTGCCACCGCACATTTGCGGTGCCTTCCACCAGCGCCCGCACAGTCACTTTGTCGCTGCCCGCATACTCTTCCAGCGGACGCGGCCGCCGGTCTTCGTACTTTCGCGGAAAATAGTGCAAGACATCGTATACTGTGTGAATACCCAAATCGGCCAAGCACTTCTGCTTGGCCTGTCCAACTCCGGGAATGTGGGTCACTGGCAATGATCTGAGCATCACCATTTACTCCAACGAGAAAATGTAGTCGTAGACGGGCTGTCCTCCGAACTTCATTTCGACTTCCAACCCGTACTTGTCCTCAATCTCGCGGCTCAATTCCTCAAGCTCGCTTCGCGGTACGGCTTCTCCATAAAAGACGGTGAGCAGTTCGGCACCTTCCACCCCCATGGCAGCGACGACGGCCAGCACCGCTTCCTTCCGGGAGTCGCCCACGTAGACGAGCGCCTGGTTATCCAGGCCCAGGTACTGATTCTCGCGAATTTCCCGGTTTTGGTACACACTGTCCCGCACAGCGCGCACGACCTGGCCGGAGCGTACCTGATCAAGCGCCGCAGTCATTCGGGCAGTGTTCTCGGCGGCCGACTGATCCGGAAGGTACGCCATCATTGCCGAAATCCCCTCCGGAATGGTGGTCGTGGGAACGATGCTCACCTCGTGGCCCAGGAGTTCGGCTGCCTGTTTTGCTGCCAGGACGATGTTCTTGTTGTTCGGCAGGACAATGACGTGGTCTCCTCCAGCGGATCGAACCGCTTCAACAATCTCTTCGGTGCTCGGATTCATCGTTTGTCCGCCCGCGAGGACCACGTCTGCGCCGAGGCTGCGGAACACCTCGGACAGCCCTTCGCCAGCGGCTACGGCAACCACGGCAATCGGCTTGTTTGCGACAGGCCGCAACGTGGCGGCTGGACTTTTCGGCCGATCCGCTGCCTGCTGGATGGTGGAGTGCTGCTCCGTCATATTGTCAATCTTGATTTTGACCAGCGGACCATACGCCAGCGCGTCTTCCAGGACCCGGCCCGGGTGCAGTGTATGTACGTGAACTTTTACCAGGCTGTCGGTGCCGACCACCAGCAGGGAATCGCCGTATTGACTGAGCGTTTCACGCAGCGATGCCTGGACTTGTGCCGAGTCCGTCCCTTCGAGGCGGACCAGCACCTCTGTGCAGTACCCGTACTCCCCGTCGTGGTCGATGTGGGCAGCCGCGAAGTCCAGCACATCTGGGCTCTTCGCTACAGGCGCAGATTCAACAACCACCGACTCTCCACGCAACCATTTCAGAAAACCTTCATAGATATATACAAGTCCTTGGCCGCCGGAATCGACGACCCCAGCCTGCTTTAATACAGGTAGTTGCTCCGGCGTGTGCTCGAGTGCGCGGACAGCGGCGTCATAAACGGCTTCCATCCAGTCCTGCAGGGTCTCTGCTCGCTTGGCAGCTAACATGCCGACGGCCGCAGACTCGCGAGCAACGGTGAGAATGGTCCCTTCGACAGGCTTGGCGACGGCCCGGTAGGCGATTTGTACACCTTCCTGCAGGGCCTTGGCGAACGTCTGAATATCCAGACGGTCCGCGTACTGCGTCACCTTTGCGAAACCGCGAAACAGCTGAGACAAGATTACACCTGAATTTCCCCGGGCTCCCATGAGCAACCCGGATGCGAATGCCTGAGTAACTTCTGCGAGTCGCTTGCCGGACAAATTGGCCACTTGGGCCACCCCGGACGACAGCGACATTTCCATATTTGTGCCTGTATCCCCATCGGGCACGGGAAACACATTGAGAGCGTTTACAGCGTCTACCATTTGTTTCAAGCGAGCGTGCCCGGCACGGACGAGCTCTGCGAATCCCGTGCTGTCGATATACTGTCGGGCGGTCATGAACGGCCTCCTAACGTTCAGTTGTAACGCGCACGCCCTGTACAAAAATATTCACCTTGTCGACTGCAATGCCAACCGACTCGTTCAACACGTATCGCACTTTATCACGGACGTTATGCGCAACTTCGTATATGTTTGTACCGTAACTGACGACAATGTACAAGTCCACGTGGACTTCGTCGCCACGAATCCGCACTTCCACGCCACGGCCCGGATTTTCGCGGCCGAGCAATTCACTGAGACTGTCTTTGACCTGCTTCCGAGACGCCATTCCCACCAGGCCGTAGCAGTCCATTGCTGCAACCCCTGCGATGGTGGCAATCACGTCTTCCGCAACGCTAATGGTTCCGAACGGTGTCTCCATCGTCTTTGGCATGCGGGCACCCCCTGCAACTCCTGCTTTGTGCAATTGTACTATATCACGGCGGAAACGCGAAAGCACAGTTGCGCCGCAAGAAAATCATGTGCTAAAATACCACAGCGAGTTTCAAGTTTTGAGACACTGGGCAGAGAAGGCTCAAAGGAGGTGCGGAGAATGGCAAGACGCTGTGAAGTTTGTGGCAAACACCCGCAATCCGGTAACCTCGTGAGCCACGCGGAAAACAAGACGAAGCGTCGTTGGTTGCCGAACCTGCAGTCCGTTAAGATCAACGATAACGGAACCGTGAAACGGATCAAGGTTTGCACTCGTTGCCTGAAATCCGGAAAAGTGAAGCGTGCGGTGTAATTCCGCTCAAAAGAAAAAAGCACCTTCGGGTGCTTTTTTCGTCGTTTATGCGGCCCCGACATGCGCGAGGCTGGACGGCAACGACGCACCTATTAGTCTCTTGAAAACACCCCGATGCACGCTTTGACAATGCCGCCCACAAACTTCGGAAGTTTGATGGTATAGAATTTCACCGCCATTCCCTCCCCAATCGGTAACCATCCGGATCTGTGCGATTATGCCAAGTATCATCGGTACATATATATTCCTTTGATCGGGATATGTGCACACTCCAGTTGCGCCAAGTTACTTCTATTCGACCAGAGCGTTTCGCATACCAGAAATGGCTTGGCGGTAGTCCGCCGCGCCGAATACAGAAGACCCGGCAACAAACACGTTCGCTCCGGCCCGGTGCGCGAGCCCAATGGTGTTCGGGCCAATTCCTCCGTCCACCTCAATCGGCAGATCTGGCCGCCCGCACTCGGCCAATAGGCGGCGGGCCCGTTCAATCTTGCCGAGTACGCTGTGCAGAAAGGGCTGTCCGCCAAACCCGGGATTGACGGTCATCAGCAACAGCAAATCAATGTCCCCTGCCAGCTCACGGACTGCCTCAAGGCCCGTCCCAGGGTTGAGCGCCAAACCTGCCTGCACATTGTGCTGGCGAATTTGCTGCAACGCCCGGTGAACGTGAGGCGTCGCTTCCGCGTGGACGGTGATGATGTCCGCCCCGCTCCGAGCGAACGCGTCGATATGCCGTTCCGGCTCGGCGACCATAAGGTGTACGTCCAGCGTGCATGCAAATCGCCGGCGCAACGCTTCTACCACATTCGTTCCCATGGTGATGTTGGGTACGAACCGGCCGTCCATCACATCGATGTGAATCCAATCCGCACCCGCTGCCAGTACCGCTTCAACCTCTTCCGCAAGACGCCCGAAATCGGCCGCCAAAATGGACGGAGCAATAATGGTGTTCAATATCGGTTCTCCTCCTTGTAGCGCAACTCTTCGTACAGTGACCGATAGCTTTCGTAGCGACTATGCGCGAGAGCGCCGGATTCCACAGCCGCGCGGACGCCGCAGTCCACTTCTTCCATGTGCAGACATCCGCGGTACGCGCAACGCTCAGCAGGGGCGCGAAAGTCTACAAAGTAGTTTCTCAGCTCCGCCGCCGGCACGGCCACGTCCAGTTGGCTGAACCCCGGCGCATCCGCCACGTAGGTGTCCGGTCCCAACTGGAACAGTTCCACATGCCGCGTCGTGTGGCGACCCCGGCCGAGTTTTGCGCTGACCTCGCCCATTCGCAGC
Organism: uncultured Alicyclobacillaceae bacterium; assembly: GCA_964645595.1. Taxonomy (GTDB): domain Bacteria; phylum Bacillota; class Bacilli; order Alicyclobacillales; family Alicyclobacillaceae; genus Alicyclobacillus_A. Next base: position 11,435 of record CAZYAH010000011.1, read on the forward strand.
CCCAGTTCCGGGTTGAGCGCGTTGCCAAGCGACGACTTGCCCGCTCCGGAGGGGCCGACAAATACCGAAATGTGACCCTGGATGGCCTCGCGAATCTCTGCGACGCCAGTCCCGGTCATCACCGACACCGGAATCACCCGGTACCCCGCCGCCCGGTAGGGGCGCGCCGCATCTTCCACTTCAGCGGCATCGCCGAGATCGCATTTGCTGACAACCACCACCGGTTCAATCCCTGCCGACAGCACAGACACGATGGCTCGATCCAGAAGATTGGTGTGGAAGGTTGGTGACTTGAGCGAAAAAACGAGCAGGGCCAAGTCTACATTCGCGATGGGCGGGCGCACGAGTTCCGTCCGGCGCGGCAAAACGTCCGTGACAACGCCTTCGTAGAGACCTATCGGGTCAAATTGGACGTTGTCGCCGACGAGCACGGAAATGCCGCGCTTGCGGAATACCCCGCGGGCCCTGCACCGTCTTACCGTATCCCCGTCGGCTACGTCGTAAAAGCCGGAGAGCGCGCGAATGACGACACCTTCTGGCACAACGGGACCTCCCTCGAAGGTTATGAAGAGTAAGGGACTCTCACATCGTTCGTCTGACGGCCATCCTGGTACACCCAGACTTCACCGTCCCGGTCCGGAGTCACGTACAACGTGATGGTCCAGGTCTTGGTCTCGGAAATCGTTTCATCCACCTGCAGCTTCCGGTTGCTGACCGCATCCGACGAATAGACTTGGACGTGAATCGACTTGCCGGATGGCACATTCACCTTCACGTCAATTCGCTTGGCAACCGCGTTCGGCGGGAGTTGCCCTCCGCCGTTGCCGTTCCCGGCGCCGTTGTTCGGCAGACCAATGCCGCCGCCGGACTCGCCGGAGTTCCGCGCCACATACAGCCGAATCACCGTGCCAGCAGGCACTTTCGCGCCAGGTTGCACCGGCGCAGTGCCAAAGACAGTTCCATCCGCCGCATTGCCCTGCATATACGTGATCTCACCCACTTGCAGGTGGGCATCTTCTAACATCTGCCTTGCCACATCCACGGTCTTGCCGTACACGTTTGGAACAACCACCATGTTCCCTTGGCTGACTTCCAGAATCACGTCCTGATCCGGAGAAATCGGATCGTCCTTAGCCGGCGTTGTCGCCACGACGTACCCAGCGTCGTAGTCGCTGCTCACGACCGACTTAGTCTTGATTCGGTCGCTCGAAATACCCATGTTTACCAACTGTTGTTCTGCCTGACTCAGGGGGACGCCAGTCAAATCCGGCATCGTCACAAGCTGCGGGCCGTCGCTTACAAACAGCGTAACCGGGCGTCCTTGCTTGATGGTGGTCGGACCTTCCGGATCCTGGTCGAAGACGATTCCCTTCGGCTTCGAGTTCGTCTGGTGCTCCTCCTTGATGAGCGATGCGGAAATTCCCTTGTCCTCGAGAATCTGGCGGGCTTGATCCACCGTTTTGCCGCGTACGTCCGGCAACTGGACGTCAGGAACCTGCAACAGGTTCATCACGATGTAGTACGCGGCGAACACGCCAACCAACAGGACGCCGAGTGCGACCCCGGCCCAGCCGACGACGCTCCACCACCGTTTCCGCTTCGGCTTCGCCTCTTCCTCGGGTTCGGGTGAAACCGATGGCGGGATGCGGCCGCCACCGACAATCGGCACCGCAATGGTCTGCTCCGGAACGTCCTCTGGCATCACGAACTTAGGCACGTTGGGGTGAAGCAACGCGTCCTTCAAATCCTCTTTCAGTGCCTTCATGTCCGGGTACCGGTGGTCGGGGGACTTGACGAGGCACTTCAACACGATGTTTTCCACACTCTGCGGAATCGACGGGTTCAGTTCCCTGGGATCGACAAACCGTTCCCGCAGGTGCTTGAGCGCCACACTAACGGGTGAATCGCCCTCAAACGGACGGGTTCCGGTCAACATTTCGTACATGACAACGCCGAGGGAGTAAATGTCGCTCTTGACGTCCGTGGCCGCGCCCCTGGCTTGTTCGGGCGAAAAATAGTGAACCGAGCCCATCACGGAGTGGCTGTGGTGATGGGTGATGGTGTTGCCACTGGATGCCCGGGCAATTCCAAAGTCCGTTACCTTCACATGGCCGGATCTCGTCAACAAGATGTTGTGCGGTTTGATGTCCCGGTGAATGATGTGGTGCTCGTGGGCATGTTCCAGCGCATCGCAGATCTGACGTGTAATGTCCAGCGTCTCCTTCACGGACAGCGGTCCGCGGTCGCGGATGACGTCCTTCAGCGTTGGGCCGTCCACGTATTCCATGACGATGTAATATTCCTGGTTCGGTGTAACTCCAACGTCGTACAGATTGACAATATTCGGGTGTGAAAGACTCGCCGCAGACTGCGCTTCACGGCGAAAGCGGTTGACGAACTCCTCGTCACCCGCGTACTGGGAGCGGAGCATTTTCACTGCGACCTGTCGTCCCAGCAAGGTATCGACGGCGCGGTACACTACGGCCATGCCGCCGCCGCCAATTTGTTCCTGAAGATCATAACGCCCACCGAGTAGCTGGCTCACTGTTCATCGCTCCTCTCCCGGTGAACAACCAGCACCAATGTGATATTATCGGGCCCTCCGCGCTCAAGCGCCAGCCGAATCAGTTGATCTGCGACCACTTCCACGTCGTTGTCTGTGTTGGCCTTTGACACTTGGGCGACCATTTGCGTCAATTCGGCGGCCGTGACCACGTTGGACAAGCCGTCCGTACACAGCAGCAGTACATCTCCCGGACTCCACGAAATCACGTTGACGTCCGGCTCGCTGTGTTCCGCTGTGCCGAGCGAACGAGTGACGATGTTGCGCTGCGGGTGGTTCTGCGCTTCTTCCTCGGTCAGCTGGCCCCGGCGCACAAGCTCTGCCACGAGCGAGTGGTCCTTGGTAATCTGTTTCAATTCGTTGTTCTGAAAGAGATACCCGCGGCTGTCGCCCACGTGGACGAACACGACCTGTTCGCGGTTGTATAGCGCAGCGACGAGCGTCGTCCCCATGCCGACGTACTCGTCCACGTCATTTGCTGTCTGCCAAATTTTTTGGTTTGCCGCATGGACTGCGTGCAACAGTAGCTCTGCCGGATTGTCGATGTAGTGACTCACGCTGGACTGGACCACTTCGCTCACTGTGTCTGCCGCCATTCGACTCGCGACTTCTCCAGCAGACGCGCCTCCCATTCCATCCGCAACCACGAGGAGCTGCCAGGGGCTTAACTCCATGTGAACGGAGAAAGAGTCCTGGTTTACCTGACGCACCAACCCAATGTGCGACCTAGCCGCATACAGCATCTGTCCCCATCCCTCCAAAAGGCCACATCCGACTCCCTGTGCGCGAACTACAACCTGCCGGCGTGCTCTGCGCGCAACTGTCCGCACGCTGCCGAAATGTCGTGTCCCATCTCACGGCGAATGGTCGCATTCACCCCGAGGCTTTTCAGTTCAGCGAGAAAGGCCTGAATTTGTTCCTTCGGCGTACGCTGATAGTTTCGTTCGGGAACGTAGTTGACAGGGATCAGGTTGACGTGACTGGGCAGCCCCTTGAGCAATCTGGCAAGGCGCCGCGCGTCCTCCAGACTGTCGTTCTTGCCGCCAATCAACGCGTATTCAAACGAAATCCGCTTCCCTGTCTTGTTGTGATAATAGTGACAGGCTTCCATCAATTTCGCAATGGGATACGCCTTGTTCACGGGCATCATTGAAGACCGCAGTTCATCGGTGGCCGCGTGCAGCGACACCGCCAGGGTGATGGGACGGCCGTCGTCGGCGAGCCGGATGATGCCGGGCACCAGGCCTACTGTCGAAATCGTGATATGGCGCTGCCCGATATTGAGACCGTTTGGGTCGTTGACAATATCGATAAATTTCATGGCCGCGTCGTAGTTGTCCATCGGTTCGCCGGAGCCCATCAACACAATGGAGGACACGCGTTCGCCCGACTGGTCGAGCAGGCGCTGACTGTACAGCAGCTGCTCCACCATCTCCCCGGCTGTCATCTGCCGAATCATGCCGCCGAGCGTGGATGCGCAAAACGTGCAGCCCATCTTGCACCCGACCTGGGTGGAGACGCAGACGCTGTTCCCGTAGTCGTGGCGCATCAGCACCGTCTCCACCGTTACCCCATCCGGCCAGCCGACCAGAAATTTGACCGTTCCGTCGACTTTCGACACCTGGCGAGTCACTTCCCGGGACGTCGCGATGACAGCCTGTTCACTGAGGCGTTGGCGCAACGACTTCGGCAGGTTGGTCATTTCTGCAAACGATTTCGCCCGCCGCTGGTAAAGCCACTGAAAGACCTGCTTCGCCCTGTACTTTGGCTCGCCGAGGTCGACCATCCACTGCTCTAGTTCGTCCAATGTCATGTTGTACAAGTGGGGCATGTTCATTACTCCTCGTCCATTGTATTCGTCGCTTCTCCGACGCAAAACCACAGCAATCTTCGAATTGAAGGTGTTGCCATGGCTACCTGACCTTGCGCAAGCGAGCCATGAAAAATCCGTCTGTGCCAAACAAGTCCGGCGTCAACAGGTACCCAGCGCCGGTCGCCTGCGCCAGGCCGACAGGCAGGTCCTCACGTAGGTCGTCCAGTTCGACCGCTTCACCAGATTCCCGCAGGACGGACTGGACGACGTCCTCGTTCTCCGCACTCAGCAACGTGCACGTACAGTACACGACGAGGCCGCCGGGGCGCACCAACTTCACCGCAACGCCGAGCAACTCGCGCTGCAGCGACGCCAGCGACTCGACGTCCTCCGGCGTCCGCTTCCAGCGAATGTCCGGCCGATGCCGCAGCACCCCCAGCCCTGTGCAAGGCGCGTCCAACAGGACCGCGTCAAAAACACCTGCAAACTCACTCCGTGCCGCCAGCGAACGGGCGTCGGCCAGCAGGACGGAGATGCTGCCGAGGCCACGGCGTTCCGCAGCGGTGCGCAAACTGCGCAGTTTGTGCGGATGGATGTCGCACGCCACAATGGCGCCGGCATCTCCCTGCAGTTCGGCGATATGCGTCGTCTTCGTGCCCACGCCCGCGCACATGTCCAAAATTCGCTGGCCAGGCTTTGGGCAGAGCAGCGGCGCGACCAGCATCGCGCCTTCGTCCTGAATGGTCACGTCTCCGCGTTCGAGCGCCGACCAACCGTGCGTGTCAATGCCCTTGCGGAAGCGAATCCCAAACTCAGACAGCGCCGAGGGAGTCGCGACGTCACCGTACTCACTGCCGAGTGCCGCGAGAACTTCTTCCCGCGACGTCTTCAGCGGGTTGACGCGCACGGACAAGCCTGCCGGGGCGTTGCACGCCTTTGCCAGCGCAACCGTCTTCTCTTCGCCGAACGCGCGCAACCAGGCCTCGATGATCCACGTCGGATAGGAGTAAAGCACGCCAATCTGATCTGCCAGACTGATCTCATTTCCGGCAATCTCCAACAGGCGATCCGCTGCCGAACGCCCATCCCGCGCAAAGTTTCGCAGCACACCATTTACAAACCCTGCCGCTTTCCGGGCGGATTGCTTGGCCAGTTCCACAGCGTCGTGAATCGCCGCGTACGCCGGCACTTTGTCGAGATAGGCGAGTTGATAGGCTGTCATTCTCAATATGGTCAAAACCGCAGGATCCAAATCCGCGACCGGCCGAGACAGGAACGGCTGCAACATGGCGTCGAGTGACCGCTGGCGCTGGACCGTGCCGTAGACAATTTCTGTGCACAGCGCCTTGTCCCGCGGATCCAGCGCGTCGTTCGCCAGAACGTGCTGGAGCGCGAGGTTAGCGTACTTGTTCTTCTCCGCCACATCCAGCAGCGCCCGGAAAGCCAGCCTTCTGGCTGCAGCCGTCATGAAGACACCCCGATTGCGCCGAACTGTGTGCGCGCCCCGGCTACGCCCCGCAGCCATTCCTCGGCAGCCATCCGGCGTTTGCCAGCCGGTTGAACCTCAAGTATGCGCAGCCAGCCGTCACCGGACTTCACGCAGACTCCGTGCTCCGCCATGAAAGCCACAGCGCCGACCGGCACGTCGCCTTGTTCCGCAGCAGCCACTCGCGCCGGC